>DAFJ01000094.1 GCA_002497905.1 Euryarchaeota archaeon UBA251 | reverse complement strand
CGTAGTGGGTTCAATATTCATGGTGTCAAATTTACGAACATCGATTTTTTTCCGTCGCCGCCTAATCTGTCTGCAAATTAGAGGTTCGTCACAGAGGATGATACCTCCTGCGGGAAAGTGTTCTAGGCCGTCTTCACTGACGAGCACGTGGTGTGGATGATTACGTGTTAATGCGGCAACGACATCAAATTGCATTGAAGCGAGTTTAATTCGTTCATTCCAAACGAGGTTTGCGGGTGCGATTACGAGATCTAAATCACCTGCATCTAGAGCTGACCATGCGTCGTCAAGGCTCTGGACCTCTTCGAGTTCAATCTCCTTAATCCGTTCCCTGACTACCTCAAGGCGATCACTGGATGGATGGTGTATGGTAGAGTATACCCCCATTCGCTCCATTCGCCTGTCCCTCGATTGTATTCGACCGGACACCCGTTGATATAGCACACCCCACGGTATCCGTCCATACCCATGGTTGAACTCGATGCACTCCAGGCTGAACTGTCATCTCGACGGGACATCGTAGAGAACGCTTTGGAGGAACTTGTTCAGGAAGAACTTGCGGGCCCGTCTAGCGATGCGATGAGAATCGCTCGTTCCATATTGATGGCAGGGGGGAAGCGTTGGCGCCCTGTGTTGACTCTTCTCGCGCATGAGGCGGCCGGTGGCGACAGTCATGCGCCGATTCTAGATTTAGCTCTCTCGTTCGAACTAATTCACACTGCCACACTCGTCCATGATGATCTGAACGATGGAGCGCGTCTTCGTCGCGGAGCTCCCACACTTCACACTACTTATGGAGACGCTGAAGCTATCGTTGTAGGGGATTATTTGTTTGCAATAGGTTTCGGCTTAGGTGCTAAGTCAGAAGACAGGATTGTGGATGCAGTGATGCGTACCTGTTCTGCCATCGCAGCGGGGGAACTCAAGCAGATGAAACATATCCGTGATTTGACGACACGTCCTGAGGATTATGATGAGATTATCCGGGGTAAGACCGCAGGTCCATTCTCCATTGCATGTGGCTCCGCTGCTGTAGTGGCAGGAGCCTCAGAAGAGGTAGTGGCGCACCTTGAGGCCTTTGGGATGGGGATTGGAATAGCCTTCCAGATGGTGGATGACCTTCTTGATTTGACCGGAGACGTGCAGATGGGTAAGCCCAGGGGGACCGATGTCCATGAGGGTAAGATGACTCTGCCTCTTATCCATGCGCTGACGATGCTACATGGTGAATCGCGAAATAGAATTGCAGAGATTCTTGCTGATTTCAATGACTCCTATTGGGATGAACTCCTCATTCTTCTTGAAGAGGCAGGATCTCTAGAATATACACTGAATCTAATCGAAACCCAACTTATGACTGCACTCAATCATCTCCGTTCTCTCCCAGAATCGCCGGCTAGACGTCTAATGGAGGGTCTTGCAGAGATTTCGATTGGTCGGAGGGTATGAAATGGCCAAAATTGGAGAACATGATGTTGTAATCATAGGGGGCGGCCCAGGAGGTAGTACAACTGCGAGATATGCTGCCCAGAGTGGCATCGATGTTCTTGTGATTGATGGTAGAGATCCGATTGGAACCCCGTTGCAATGTGGAGAATTGGTCCCTAGTAATGATGAGATGCGCCGTCTTTGTCCCGATGTCCCAGATATGGACGATTTGTTCCTAACTCCAGATAATGCAATATCACGATATTCAACTGAGATGCATGTGGTTCCACCCTCTGGAAAGCCACTGAAATATCCCTTCGAGGGATTAGTATTGAATCGTGTTGCACATGACGAGGCTCTAGTCGAATTAGCAAAAAAAGCAGGAGCAAAATACCTAGTTGACCACTATGTCCAATCAGTCGAGGGAAACACAGTCCATCTTCGGAATGGAGATACAATCGTTGCCAAGATTATTGTTGGAGCCGGTGGCCATAGTGATCCCATAAGGCGAGATTACTGGGATGAGGAATCATTGAAAATTCCAGTTAAGTTTGTTTTGATGGAGGGTGATTTTGGTGATGCTGTGGAGTTGCATTTCGGTTCATCTGCCCCTGGTGGCTACGCCTGGATGTTCCCAAAGACAGGGTTTGCAAATATAGGGCTTGGAATCCAGCGTAATTTTTCTAAGGGCAAGTCAATGAATGCATACGCGAATGATTTCATCTCAAAATATGATGGTGAAATAACCTTCAGAGGTGCAGGGGCGCTACCCATGTCTGGTACAATCAAAACATTCGTCAAAGGAAATTACATGCTTGTTGGCGACTCTGCAGGAATGGTATTGCCATCAAATGGTGCAGGCATTACCATTGCGATGGTCGGAGGAAGAATAGCAGGTCAAGTAATAGCAGAGCATTTTGAAAATGGTATCCCTCTGAGAGAATACGAATCAAGATGGAAGAAACAAATGGGCAAAGTTATGCGTAATTCAAAGCGCTCATTCAAATTTGGGAGCATCTTATTCAGACTTCCAGATTGGATTCTGAATTTACTGTTCAACCCATTAACAAAAGGAATCATCTGGCGAGCTGTAACTTGTCGGCGGATGTTTGGATTATTCTAGTTCACTACGGCTTGAAGTCAAGCTTTCTGCCCTTGCCATATTGTTGACATTCCAGGGAATACTACCTTTGATTGAACTTTAACAAATCCTGTGTCCTTCAACATCTTGACGTAATCTTTCGTGGTCCCAAAGTGGACATAGGTCTTGGTTAACCACTTCCAGGGGTGGTCTTTTTGCCGACAGATGAAGCGAGCATATGATCCGACCCACACGCGCATGTAGAGGTAACCGAGCCATCCATGAACACGGTTCATTTTTGCGGGATCCACGATTACGATTCGACCACCTGGCTTCAGAACCCGAAGTACTTCCTTCAGCCCTGCAGGCTTGTCATACCAATCTCTGAATGAGAATAATGTACAAACTGCATCAAAGGTCTCATCTTCGAAAGGCAAACTCTCAGCGGTTCCTTCAACGAAAGTAGCCGGGGCATAACCACGTGCGGTTCGCTTCTCATTGACTCGTGGTTCGGCTACAGCTAACATTGCTGGAATTGGATCGAGGCAGGTGAGTTCGCGACCTTCGAGGTTCTCCGCGAAGGTTCCCGGGCCACATCCCACCTCAAGAACTCGTCCATCTGAAGGGAGCCGATTTTGGACCATCCGGCGCCAGCGTTGGTCTTGGCCGAAGGTTGCGAAGCGATTGATTCGGTCATAGACCGGGATGGTGGCTTCGAGGTTTGCTTGAAGGGGGGACCAGTCCTCCTCACCGATTCTGATATGGTCCACATTTCCCCGAAATCGGTGATTGATTTGAGTTTATGCTGTTCTTCGCGTCAGAAATGAGCATGGTTTTCAATGGTGAATATGATAAGCCCATCTTTAGTCCCGCGTCACAGGGTAGGTTGCAATGGGTCGAAATGACATCTTGCGAACAATCAAAGATGCTGAAGCTGCGGCTGAGGAAACGGTTCGTTCTGCTAAGGATAAGGCTGCAAAGATTCTGAGTGAAGCGCGCGTATCTGCTAGTGATGCGCTCAATACTGGCAAGAAGGATGCTGATTCTTCTGCTCAAGCAGCGATCCAGACCGCTCGGGATGCCGCAGCAGGTGATGCAGCAGTTGTCCAGAAGGATGGCTCGGAAAATGTCGCTTCAATCAACAGTTCTGCCGAATCTAATCGTGATGCTGCAGTCCAATCTGTCATAGATACTATTCTTTCATGAGGATGTTTAGTGGAGGAGGTGTTGAGAGATGGTTGGTGAATTGACGAATCGTCCTATGGCGCGATTCAATGCCGCCGGTCTTCGCAAAGACCTTGATTCCGTGATGCATATATTGTGTTCCTTGAAGGCTGTTGATCTAATCGATTTCGATGGAGATGAAGGAGAGTATCTGAATCTGGGTTCCCCTCGAGATGATCACGATACTGTGGCGAAGAATCTCTCTACCTATCGGAGTATATCGAAGTGGGTTGATTCCTCCCGGCCTAGTGGCACTCAGTCCGAGAAGACAGTGCGTGGTTGGATTAACGGAGAACTCGCAACAGAAATTGAATCTATTTCTGAGACCATTGCCGGAATCGAAGACGCACGGTCAGATGCTAATGCTGCAGAAGAAAGGATTGCTGCTCTCGGCTCCTTCGTCGAATTAGGCGTCGATCTCGACCTTTTCGACGGTTATCGGACAGCGACTGTATTCATTGGCCAAATTGGTGACAAGGGCTCTGGTCAAGATGCACTACGTTCTGCTGGTGTTAGTGGCCACACTGCTTCAGGTGGCGGATTGACAATGGTTGTTGTTGCAAATGAGGATGCGGCAGCAGTCAACAATGCTCTAGAATCAATGCGATTTTCGGCAATTCAACCTCCATCTGGAACTGGGTCTCCACGAGAAGCTTTGTCTAAGACAACTTCTCTACTCAAGAAACTCAACTTAGAGGCGGAGAAGCTTGAATCTGCTCTTGATTCCTGGGCTTCGAAGCATGGAGAAAAGTTGGTTTGTGGGCTTGAACTCCTCGAACGTGACTTCATCGAAGCAACCGCTCCCGCGCGAGTAGCGGTGAGTCACCACGCATTCATGATTGATGGTTGGATAGTTGCTGATCGTGAAGAGGAGGTTCGTACGGCCCTCAAAGGTCTTTGCAGTTACATCGAGGTAGATACTGATGTTGCTCCTAAGCACCACGGCGTTCATGGCCACGGCCATCACAATGACCCTAGCCCTCCAGTAGCCTTTGGTGACCATGGTCTCTCTCGTCCTATGGAGCTCCTTACGGATGCTGTAGGGCGCTCAGATTACGGAAAGATTGACCCAACGGTCTTCATGCTAATCACTTATCCTCTATTTTTCGGATTGATGCTAGGAGACATGCTTTACGGGCTTATGACGCTCGGTCTTGCAGGCTTGATTTACTCTCGTGTTAAGGACTCAGGTAACGATCTTGGCATCCTTGGTGCGAAACTTGTTGCCTACATTGGACTATCTACTGTCCTATTTGGGTACATCTATGGTGAATTCGCAGGTTTTGAGATATTACCGCATTACGAATCCTGTGGCGCGTATGCAGGGACATCAGGGCACGCTATTGCAGATGCGGCATCCGGAGAGTGTCACAAGGGTTGGCATCCATATG
>DAFJ01000073.1 GCA_002497905.1 Euryarchaeota archaeon UBA251 | reverse complement strand
CGTCGCCTTGACATGGCGAAGATCCCAGGTTCAATTCCTGGCAAGCCCACCAACTCACGCGAAGCGATAGCTCACACGCAACTTACCTGCACCTTTGGACTTCGATGCATCGAAAGCAACCTCAGGGATTTCCCCTGTGGATCCAACATGGGTACCTGCACATGGGCAGACATCGATATCTTCGATTTCGATAGTACGTAATGAAGATACGTTTGGAATTCTATCAAGACTAATCCTCACATTAGGATCATTCCGAAGGTTATCGAGAGAACGATGGTCCATACGTACAGCGTGATTCGATCTAATCTCATCGTTGATACGTTCGATTAAATCCAAGGGATCAAACGCATCTCGATCCTCAAACTTGAGATCAATTCTGGTTGTCTCAATACCTATCTGGTTACCTACAGTTTCTGCACCCCACACCTCATCAGCCAATGCACTGGCGAGATGTTGAGCAGTATGCATCTGTGCCAGACGAATACGACGAGGAGCATCTATTGAACAATCAACGATGGTGCCAACGACTGGAAGTTCCCCCTCAATTTGGTGAAGAACCTCGTTCCGACCTTTTACATCGATTACTTGACAACGTCCTTCATTCCAACTCATTGAACCAGTATCATGAGGTTGTCCACCACCCGTTGGATAGAATTCTGTTGATGCCAATCTAATCCAATCCTCATTCACATCTGTAACAGTACTAGTGAATGGAGATGGCTGATCACTCGGATGGATAAGTAAGCGTGCTTCTGTATCCATATTTACTCCTCTTCGAATCTGAAATCAGTGGAACCGCCATCCCACGGCCGGGAGACTTCCTCGACATCTTCATCGCCATCAATATCAATGGCAGCCGAAGGATCGAGGGAATATAACGAGGGGTCAACTTCTGTCGAAGAACGTGTTCTTGCCTCACGACGAGCGTCTTCGACTGTCGCCTCCTGACGAACGTGAATGTTAGCGTGGAAGCGCCCACATTCTGGGCATCGAACCGTACCAACTCGACTCAGTGCGCCACAATCCGGACAGGATTCAAGAGATTCATACGAAGGGGAAGCATCACTCATTGCTCATTCCTCGAGGAAGATCATGTCGAACTCAACCTCGACCTCGTCGCCATCGTCGAGTAACACAACGACGAATTCCTCGTCGTCTTCTTCGATGAATTCGAGAATCTCGCCAAACGCCTCTTCGCCATCCTCAAGTTCCACACCGACTCTGTCTCCGACGTCAATTCCATCCCCGCCATCTTCTACAGCCTCATCGGATTCATCTGAATCCTCTTCTTCTGCATCATCCACTTCAGTGTCTTCTGCATCTTCTGCGTCTTCATCTGGAACTTCTTCTGATTCCTCATCGTCAGCATCATCTGTATCTGTCGATCCATCTTCGGTGGAATCCTCATCATCTTCTGAATCCTCAGAAGCTGCCTTTCGTTCTGCACGGACTGTCTCTCTCCAACCCTTCGTCTGAAGTTGAAGATACACACTTCCAATGAGTAGACCGATGCCCAAGACCATACCGACAATTCCATCCCAGTAGAAATTCTTAGGCATTGAACTGGAACCATTCTCTCCAGCAAGTGGTGTAAGTGAGTTCGCACAATTAGTGACCTGGATCGCCTTATCACAAGGATATATTTCGCCAGGTTCGACGTAGAAATTATTCTCAACTGAGAATTCACCGACTTCTCCATCAAATGCGATATTTCCTCCAGAGCCATCAACTGGCCCTACAAGCGCGTTGACAAGAAGACCAGCAATGAACAGAGCCAATAGCACATACATAACTGGGAAGACATTCTCATATTGTTTCATGAAGAACTTCTGCCAACCTGCGGGCTCAAAACGCTTGGGCTTAAGATCAGAAATAGGCACATTCCATTCGTTGAAGTTTGAACGGAGTTCATTCAAATCGATTTTACCGTTGTCATCCTTGTCCAGGAACTTGACGATACGATCAATCTCATGTGGAGGGAGATCCGCTAAATCAAGGCTCTTGAGACCCTTTGCAAACTCATAGTGATCCAATTCCCCACTCTCATCAACATCAAATCCTTCGAATAGTGCGTCAATGGTTGTGTTTGACTCGTTCAGATTTCGACCGATTTCCAGCATGATGCCATCGGCACTCTCCTGATCCATCGGAGCAAGTTCCTCCTCTTCGGACTCCTCATCAGTATCTTCGCCATCACTGCCATCATCATCGATGGAATCAATGAGGTCATCCATGTCATCGGACGATTCTTCTTCGTCGTCATCGCCGACATTGTCATCGTCATCATCGATAAGCGAACTAGGATCGAAAGAACGACCCTTTCCAGAAGATTCCTGCTCTTCATCATCGTCGGAATCGTCGTCAGAATCAGTATCGTCTTCTGATTCATCATCTTCGGACTCAACAGCTTCCTCATCCGTAGATTCGGAAATCATTGTAGCAAAGGCTGAGTCCATCTCTTCATCCGCATCGGAATCCTCGGATTCTGTGACTTCCTCAGTTTCCTCCTCTTCGGAATCTGCCTCTACCTCTTCAGCGTCATCTGGAGATTCGTCTTCTACCTCCTCTTCGGAATCTGCCTCTACCTCTTCAGCGTCATCTGGAGATTCGTCTTCCACCTCCTCTTCTTCAACATCTTCAGGTTCATCCACCATTTCTGGCTCGGGTTTGTCAACAAAGGCTTCAGCCGCCTTTTTGAGTTCCTTCTGATCCAAATATCGATTCTCATTTTCATCAAAGGAACGCGCGAATTGGAGGAAAGCATCTGCATCAGAGATATCGTGCTTCTTCATTACGCGATTAAGAACAGATTCCGCATACTGCATAGAACCGCTGGAAAGGATGAATTGTAGTTCACCAAGCTCAATTTCACCATTGTTATCTTGATCAATCTCTGCAACAAGACGGTCGACTTCGACTGGTGGCAACGCCGCGATTTTGAGAGCAATCAACCCGGTGCGCAATTCCTCAGTGTCGATGTGACCATTTCCATCAGTATCCAAACGTCCGAACAAGGTCTCAACATCAAGGCCTGTAGATGTCATCCAATCGGCGAGAACTGCAACCACATCATCATGCACGAAGAGTACGCCACACTGAGGACATGTCTTCGAATCAAGTGCGACGAGGGCTGAACATGCGCCACACTCGCCTAAGTTATCCTCGACGACACCAGAGAAAGAGACGCCGCAGTTTGGACAACTCTCGGAATCCGCGGGAACCTCGGTCTGGCAAGCGCCACAGGTGGCCATATCTTTCTCATCATCAGCCAACTTATCTTCCCCTCGACCTTACGGCCGCATGCTTAGGAGTCCTATTCTCGCTATAACGGTTCACGCTTGAATCGGTTCGATTTGGCGGCTCGGAACCATTCCATTGATGAACCCAGTGAACAGGAAACTGGAACCATGAGTGACGGGGTGCTGGAACCTGGAACGGTCCGACTGGCACCCTCCATTGACCCAGTGACCTCTTTGATGGCACTTCACCGAACACATGGAAAACTGACACCCATACGTGCATTCACGCGTACGAACCCAAAACAAATTCCAGATACTGCGAGAACAACACCTCATTCCATACAATGGATTACAGATCGCGATGTAGACCAAGCTATTCGTCCAACTTTAGAGAACCTCTTCTCGATTATCGAACGAACCATCCGAGAAGGTAGAGGCATCCTTTGGCAGGAAGGTGTTGAACTCCTTGTCAGAACGAATGGATTCGAATCTGTCCTGAAGTTTGTTCGTGGAGTTGTAGATATCTGTCGAACGAGCGAATGGACCGTTATCATCGTCGGCGCTCCTGGCACAATGAGTGATTCAGAATGGGCGAGATTGCGTAGGGAAGCACCATCCCTAACAATTGGCGATACGGATATAATCGAATCAGAAGAACTCGAAGATACGATACAGGAACCCGAGATTGGAATCCATTCCGATGGTCCTGTGAAGGATGTGCCGCCAATGCTTGCACGCCTGCCTAGTGAATCAATGGACTATCCATCCCTATTACGACGAGCAGAAGCATGGGCTTCATTCGGTTTTGATGTGGCTTCACTAATCGATGCGATTTCTATTGATCTCGACCTTGCTCGAGAAGCCTACCAACGAATTGAGCAAGACATCCGCACAGCAACCGAATGTCTTGTACGAATTGAAGATGCGGAATACATCTCAAGCCCAGTTCGCATGAAGATGCGCTTCAGATGCATGCAGTTGACTAGCTTAGAGGACATCGTTTCGATTCTCGACCGCATCGAGGAAGAGAACCTCAGTGCTATCAAATGAAACGTCCTTCAAGGATGATTGGTACAAGAGCAGCGATACCTTCGTCGCGTCTTGAATCGCTTGGATTCAGTGGAACAACATCACGAATCATCTGAAGATGCGATATTAGATTGGGACCTACATCTTCGCTCCTGTGACTCATCGCCTCCGATGCAGTAATCATCTCGGCCGCGACCACTGCCGCACAGTTATCGATTGATTGCAGAAGCATCCAAGATGCGGTCGCACCCATACTCACGTGATCTTCCTGCTGTGCCGATACAACGATGTTAGTAGCTGTCGCTGGACCGATTCGTGCACGAATCTCTGCCACCGATGCTGCCGCAGCATACTGTAAAATCATCAGACCGCTATTCAATCCAGGATCCGCAGCTAGAAATGCGGTCAATCCTGTTGTAACAGGATCTAGCAACTTAGCGATACGACGCTCGGAAATTGATGATATCTCGTGGACTGCTAGATGAAGGTCATCAGAAACCATTCCAAGTACCTCTCCATGGAAATTCCCCCCCGAGATTACTTCTGTATCACCTGAATCTGTGAAGATGAGAGGATTATCAGTGGTGCTGTTCAGTTCAATCGCGATGGTGGAACGAACACGATCGAGTGACTCTTGGATTGCACCTAGCACTTGGGGAGAGCATCGGAAGGAATAGGCGTCCTGGACCTTTTCACAACCTTCGTGAGATGCCATGTTAGGGCTGTCAGATAATAGATGACGCATCTGAGAGGCGACCTTCATTTGCCCTGGATGTGGACGAACTTGGTGTAATCGCTCATGGAATGGAGTCATTGAAGCGTGGGCACCCTCGATTGAAAGTGCAAGGGCAACCTCAGCAGCAGCCATCAAACCACTCATACGTTGTTCTGCAAGAGAAATCCATAGGCACATTTGTGATGTCCCATTGATGAGCGAAAGACCCTCTTTTGCTTCAAGTACGACCGGTTCTATACTTGCTGTGCGAAGAGCATTCTCTGCTGTTTCCTTCTGCCAAATTCCATTGTTTCGAACATTTACCATTCCTTCACCCATCAGGCCCAATGCCATGTGAGAAAGAGGAGCAAGATCACCGGAGGCCCCAAGCGAACCAATACGAGGGACAACAGGGGCAATGCCTGCACGAATCATGGCTACAAGGCTCTGAATCGTAGACCATCGAATTCCGCTATGTCCAGTAACGAGTGAATTCGCACGGATTGCCATCATTCCGAGGACCTCACCAGGTGGCATTTCCTCTCCGATTCCACATGCATGACTGCGAACTAAATTACTCTGTAAGTCCTTCAGATCAGAGTCAGGGATGGCAACACGAACCAAGTCTCCAAAACCAGTATTGATTCCATACGCGGGTCGCCCGGAAGCAACAATATCTTCCACTGCCCGCCGAGAAATTTCGACTGCTTCGCGGCAAGTATCATCGAGGTGCACATCGTAATCACCGCCTACGATGGCCGCCACATCCGACGGAGAGAGACTGGAGCCATCGATGCGAATCATGATTCGCCACCTAACAGGTCATCCATGAGTTCATCGCTCACATGGTTCGGAAGATTGACCTTGAGGCGAGGTTCGTTGACCATGGCTCGTTCGATTGCCTCCTCAGCAGGCCGGTTCCTTGCCCATGCCCGACGTGCAATACCGTTGTTAACATCCCAATGGAGCATTGATTCGATGCGTTCACGACTCGATTCCGAGCCATCGATTACCATGCCAAATCCGCCATTCATTACTTCACCCCAACCAACTCCGCCTCCGTTGTGAAGGCTGACCCAGGTGGCACCACGAAATGCATCACCAACAAAATTCTGTACAGCCATATCAGCTGTAAAACGAGAGCCATCCCTTATGTTAGCAGTTTCACGATATGGAGAATCAGTACCGCTAACGTCGTGATGGTCTCTACCCAGAACAATAGGTGATGTGATCCGACCTTCAGCAATCGCCTGATTAAACGCGAGAGCGATGGAACGCCTCCCTACATCGTCAGCATAGAGGATGCGCGCTTGGGAACCAACAACGAGAGCGTTTTCCTGTGCATGTTCAATCCAGCGAAGATTGTCAGCAATCTGCTGTTTGATAGACGGGGCAGCGGAATCCATCATAGAACGCAAAACATTAGCTGCAATGCGATCCGATTCCTGAAGATCTACTGCATTCGCGGAAGTGACTACCCAGCGAAACGGACCGAATCCTAGATCAAAGCATAACGGACCCATTATGTCTTCGACATAAGACGGGTAAAGCGGCTCCCCCTGATCATCTGTTATGGAGGCCCCCGCCCTCTCTGCTTCGAGTAGGAAAGCGTTGCCGTAATCCCAGAAATGCATACCTCGACCCACCATAGTATTGACTGCGTCCACATGTCTCACCAACGAAATACGCACAAGTTCTGCAAACCCTTCTGGGTTAGAAGACATCATCTTTGTAGCATCATCAAAATCTAGACCTACAGGGAAATAGCCACCCTGGAAGGGATTGTGAAGAGAGGTTTGATCAGAACCGAGATGGACATCAACCTCACGTTCAACGAGACGTTCCCACAAAGTGACAATATTGCCCACGTATCCGATAGATATCGGTTCGCCAGAATCACTTGATTCAACCATTGCATCGATAGCCAAATCCACATCGTTAAACAAAAGATCAACCCAACCTTGCTGGTGTCTTTTCTCTGCTGCAACAGGATTCGATTCAGCCACAATGCAGGATGCACCGGCAATCACTGCCGCCTTTGCCTGAGCGCCAGACATCCCCCCGAGTCCACTGGTTACGAAACGGATGCCAGAGAGATTCTTACCAATGGGAAGATCGAGATATAGTCGAGCCGCATTCAAGAGAGTAATTGTCGTACCGTGCACAATTCCTTGTGGCCCTATATACATGTAAGAACCAGCAGTCATCTGACCATACTGGCTCACTCCAAGAGCATTCATGCGATCATAATCCTCCTTAGAACTATGATTCGGAATAACCATCCCATTTGTCACCACAACTAGGGGGGCTGCCTCACTGCTAGGGAAGAGGCCCAAGGGGTGTCCAGAGTACATCACTAGGGTTTGATGGTCAGTCATCTCACAGAGATGCTTCATAGTAATACGATACTGTGCCCAGTTCTGAAACACAGCACCATTACCGCCGTATGTGATTAATTCATGTGGGAACTGAGCGACTGCTGGGTCGAGGTTGTTCTGAATCATGTGCATAATCGCAGCTGCATGAGAGGTGCGTGCGGGGTACAGGTCGATGGGGTGAGCTCGCATTGGCACATCGAGTGGCCTAAATCGATGCATGTAGATTCGGCCGAACGTTCTGAGTTCCTCGAGGAACTCTGGAGCTAAAGTGGGGTGCCATTCGCTAGGAAAGTATCGCAATGCATTACGGATTGCAAGTTTCTCCTCAGCAGAATCAAGAATAGAACGACGTGCAGGTGCATGATCTACAGTTTCGTCAAGGATTGCAAGGGGTGGGAGGTGCTTAGGAATCCCCTCAGCCAATGAACTGAGGTCGACGTGCATGGCACTCCATCGTGCATCTGGATATGGAGGTTGTCAACCCTCAATTGCTTTATTGACGAGTCCCATAACGACTCGAGAATGCTTGCTGCATGCACTTCGAATCTTTTCAATACGGGTCTTCATCATCTGAGCCTCCTCTGAATCGTCTCCAACCACATTGATTTGTGCATTGAACAAACCTCCACGGCATGCCGCACTGGCTAGCAGGGATGAAACACCGACGTCAGTGATAGCATTCTGATTCCCAACACGTGCGAGTTCAGGTAACGTCTCAAGAAGACTGAGAGAAAGTTCAGCAATCTCCATCGGGGGCCCGGCTGCGGCGAGACTGGCAGAAGCGATTGCTTCTCTCCGTATCGCTTTCTCATCATCGGTATCCTTCGAGAGTTTGAACGCAGCCACTACTGCATCGTATCCAGAAGCATCTCTGTCCGCTAAATCATGGCCATGCAACATCGCCTGTAGTCCGACTATCTTTGCTTCATTCGCGGCATTATGCCCATCCGAATATCGTTCACGGCCGATAGTCAGATCAGCTACCATTACCGCGAGAGCACCTGCTTGGGAGAGTGCGACTCCGGAGGCAGAACCGCCCCCGGGAGTGGGAGCATCTGATGCGAGTTCGAGTGCAAATTCTCCCAATGTTGAATCCTTGAACGAAGTCATTGGAGTGCCGCCTCCACTGCATATTCGATGATTCGTTCCTTCGGGTTAAACAAACCGAGTCTATCCAAACCCAAACCTTCCACAGCCGCTTCTATGAGCGCCTCCTCCTCCACCTCGCTGGGAGAATACCATCGCCCTGCAGCAAGAAAGCTTGAGAGTGGAGCGAGTCCGACCAATTCTGAACCATCCACATCTACGCCATGATCTGAAGCCAATGACTTCACTGCCTCAAATGCCTGATGCATGTCTGTGACTCCCACATCTTGGAGATTCATCGATACCTGCGAAATACCGTGGGCCTCCAAAGGGACACCCATGCCCTGCACTTTGTCCAACATACCACTCACCCTCATGCGTTCGTCTCCATTGCGAATTAAACGACCACTTGATCGAACAATTGTGCCTACCTTCTTTGCAACAGCCGCATCGGATTCAGCAAGGTTGACGTTGTAGGCAACCAAAATGGGGCGAACGCCAATTGCAACTGCGCCGAAACGTGCATGACGCACATTCCATCCACTCCCGTAGTCCGGATCACGTGTGATAGAGGGCTCTACTTCACCAGTCATTCTCTCTTTGAGTGATTCATATTCGCCCCGTCTTAGCGCGCTCAAAGCCGTCCTATCTGGATGACTGGCAGCACTACCATAGTAGAAAACAGGCAAACTGAGTTCTGCATCCACCTTTGAACCAAGGGAAGCAGCTAGTTCCTCACAGAGAGCCGCATCGGCATTCTTTATTGGAACAAATGGACAGACATCCACCGCGCCCATCCGCGGATGATTTCCTGTGTGCATCCTCATATCGATTAGTTCGGCGGCGGCGGCGATGAGACGGAATGCGGCTTCACTGACACTGTTGGGATGCCCTGCGAGTGTGATGACTGTACGATTGTAGTCAGGGTCGGGTTCAGATCCGATGAGTGCACACCCATCGACCCCGGAGGCAGCGTCGCATATCGCATCAATGATGGATGCGTCCTGACCTTCGGATATATTGGGGATGCATGCTACCAGTGGCTCGCTCATGGGCACTGCGTGCGCCATGAAGCCCTTGAATCCGACCGTTAACCGTAGTGCACTAAGTCCGTATCCTTCGGCTTATTTCGATTCTTACGAACGATATCAACCGCTTCCGAGATATCATCTGGAATGACGTTCTTACGTTCATCCTTGATTGCTCGAATTCCAGCTTCAATACACAACGCCTTGATTTCAGCACCACTGAAACCATCGGTCTGATCAATCACATTAGACACCTTGACCTTCTTGTCTAAAGGCATCTTCCCAAGATGAAGATCTAAGATGGCCTTGCGACCTTCCTCATCAGGAAGTGGTATCTCGATAATTCGATCGAATCGCCCTGGCCGGAGAAGTGCCTCATCGAGAAGCTCCGGTCGATTCGTTGCAGCGATAATCTTGACATCATTGACCTCAGAGAAACCATCCATCTCTGCTAGAAGTTGCATGAGGGTCCTCTGGACTTCACGATCGCCACTAGTGGCTGCATCGAGTCGCTTCGCACCGATGGCGTCAATCTCATCAATGAAGATGATTGATGGTGCACGTTGACGTGCGAGATCAAACAATTCACGAACAAGCCGACCACCTTCACCGATGTACTTCTGGGCTAACTCACTACCAACCATACCTAGGAAAGTTGCCTTGGTCTGATTTGCAACAGCCTTCGCAAGCATGGTCTTCCCGGTTCCGGGTGGACCGCAGAGAAGAACACCCTTCGGAGGAGATATGCCGAATCTTGTGAAGGCCTCGGGTTGCATCAATGGCAATTCAATTGCGTCTTTGAGACGATCAATCTGATCATCAAGACCCCCCAAATCAGAGTACACGACCTCAGGTGCATCAATAATCTCAGCCGCTGCGACCAATGGATCGTGAGCATCCGTCAACACATCGATAATGGACAAACTATCCTGATTAAGCGCAACCCTTGTACCTGGCTTCAATTCCTCCTCGCTGAGACGAAGATTTCGTGAAACAAGGAACACTGTGCCATTCGATGAGCGAACAATCGCACGCTCATCATCGAGAATATCCTGAACATTACCAATGATGAACGGAGGACTACGAAGGTGGCGTAATTCCTCTTCCAATCTTGCGGAACGCTTCTTGAGTTGTCCGACCTCATTCTCAAGATATGTCTTGTCAACCAGAAGTTGTTGCGCATGCTCCCGAAGATTTCGTACCTCCGTATCGACATCAGTGAGATCTGGGCGTTGAATGATGTCCTTATCATCGTCGCCAGGACGCTCCGCACCGCTCTCCGCCATGCCTCTTGGTTCCCCATCGACTATATTTGAACCACGGAATGTCAGCATCACTCATTGGGTTCATGGATTGGTTCAAAGGAGAGGCGACACTGGAACCCATCGACGAAGATGGCTAGTTGCGAGATCTGCGGTTCTAATCGAGTATCTACTCGTCGTTCGACCTCCGGCGGACGAACTGTAAATGCCTGCGATCGCTGCATGAAAGCTGCAGGCTTACGACCTGATCTTACCAGTACAGGAGCGAGTCAGTCAGATCAAGTACGAACCTTTGGAGGATACGGTGGACTCGGTAAAGCAGGCAAGGATATCATGGTTCGCGGTGAGAAAGAGCTCGCCGACGATTGGTCAAAGCGTGTAGTCGAAGCCAGACGTAATCGAAACATCGACCAGCGTGGTCTAGCACGACTTATTTCCGAAAGAGTCAATGTGATTCAACGCATAGAGAAGGGACAGACTGTTAGTGATCAGATTATCAAGAAACTTGAGCGCGCACTCGATATCGAACTCATGATTGAAAGAGAACCTTCCGAGACTAGAACGCTGGGATCCAAATCCGGTCGATCGATGACCCTTGGAGACTACCTTCAGGACGCGCTCCGAAAGGAGTGAATTGAATGGCTGAAGACGTGCCTATGCACATCATCCATCTCGATCAAGATGACCCGAAGAAGTGTACTGCTCGTGCGATGTATCGCATCGGGGAAGCAATTCTCCACCATGATGTTCGAGGAGCACCTCGACGGGGATTCCTACTAGACCCATCGGCCGGAATCGTCCTAGGCCCAGATGACCGAACAATAATCGACAGAGGGGCTGCCATTGTTGGCCTTGATTGCAGTTGGAAACACCTCGATACTTCGATGGCTTCAATTCTCAACAACACCAGATTAGAACCACGAACTCTTCCATTAGCACTCCCTGCTAACCCTGTATCTTGGGGTAAGCCAGGCCGTCTATCCACAGCCGAGGCTATGGCACTTTGTGCAGCAATTATGGGACGTATGGATCAAGCAGAACGTATGTTACGACCCTTCCGATTTGGGCAGGAGTTTCTCGAACTAAATGCTGAACCAATTGCAGCATATCAGGAATGCTCGACGAATACTGAGGTTGTGGAAACCCAGTGGTCATTCTTCGATAGGCCAGAGTAATCCTGTGAACAAGGTATATTCGCGATCTAATATCCTGAAATTAGTCAGACCGATATCAGAATCTCAACGGACTTCTGAACCTGGAGCCATCTTTGAATCTACGGTGAGAAGACAAACACCACCCTCTCCATCATCAGCAGCGAGCATCATCCCCTCAGACATGACTCCACGTAACTTTCGAGGTTTCAGGTTCGCGACGAATGCGACGTGAAGTCCAGTCATCTGATCCGGCTGATAGAATTCCTTGAGCCCTGCACATACCGTACGACCCTCTTCACTGCCATCATCGATTCGAACAACGTAGAGCTTGTCGGCATCTGGATGGTCCTCGACTGAGTCAATCCTCCCAATCCGGATATCTACTGCCATAAACTGGTCAAACTCGATGAACTTCACACCCTCGGGCTCGTCAGACATGGCACTACCGTTCTTCTTTGGACGGCTACTGCCCTTGACGCTATGGGTAGATGGTCCTGATTCGTCCACATGTTCCTCTGCAACCATCCCTTCTTGAGCAAGTATCTCATCAAGGTCAAGACGCTGGAATAGAGGCTTAGCCGCCTCCCCTGTCCATGTCATGGGGGCTGACCAATCGATGGCATTGTCCCAATGGGATGCTGACACATCACCGTCCTGCCCTAGCATCACCCATAGCCTCTGAGCAGAAAATGGGATGAAGGGTTGAGTGACAATGGACAGGAAACGGGCGATGCGCCAACCAAATGCAAGGGTCGAAAGGGAAGATTGCCTCTCTACCTTGTCCCCGTCCTCCGATAGATGAGCCCATGGAGCTGCTGCTTGAATCATCTGATTCCCATACTGAGCAGCCGACATCACTGTACGAAGGGCCTCCTTGTACCGATGGCGTTCCAATGAATTCGTAATCGATGCATGGAATTCTTCGAGCTTGTCTGCATGTTCCCGATTATTTGCAACATCATCGAAGGGGAGTAATGGTGAGTGACCTTCGGATGGAAGCCTAGCTGCAAGAGTCATGATTCGGTGCACAAAGTTCCCATACGCGGCGATTAGTTCAGTATTGATCTTCTCAACGAAATCACTCCAATTGAAATCGGTATCATGGGCTTCAGGCATATTGATTGTGAGAACATATCTCAAAGTATCTGGATCGTGTTTCTCAAGAAACGAGGGGAGCCAGATTGCATGCTTACGAGATTTACTGAACTGACCACCTGCGAGCATCAGATACTCCATGGCTGGAACATTATCCTCAAGGTGGAGGTCTCCTGGACCAGGGAGTTGGGCAGAATCCTCGCCATTCTTTGCCATGTTGAGTCCCATGATGAGAGCTGGCCAAATCACCGTATGGAAGGGAATGTTGTCCTTACCGAGGAAATAAAGATGGCGAGGAGTATTACCTTCTTCATCCACACACCACCAACGCTTCCAAGATTCGATACCATCTGGATGATCCTGACCATAACGTTCTGACCAAATCTGAGCACACGTCAGGTACCCCTGAACTGCTTCAAACCAGACGTAGACGCACTTTCCATCAAACTCCTCATCCTCGATTGGGACAGGGACTCCCCATTCGAGGTCACGAGTCACGGCTCTAGGCCGAAGGCCCATGTCCAACCATTGCTTGGTCATAGCACGCACGTTGTTCTTCCATACTGGCCAACGTGATTCAGCATGTTCCTCTAAGGCATTCTGGAACAAATCCAGTCGGTAGAACATATGCTGTGTTTGTCGTATTTCGATTGCTGCATCAGGATTCATCTTCGATCTCGGATTCTCAAGATCAGAGGATTCGTAAGTCGTTCCACAAGCATCGCATTGATCGCCACGAGCATCATTGTCGCCGCAATTCGGACAAGTGCCCTCAACATAGCGATCAGGGAGGAAACGACCTTGGCCATCTGGTCTAACCTCATAGTACTGGTCCATCGTCCGCTTCTCAAAGAGCCCAGCATCGAGAAGCGATGCAAAGTTCTCTTGGACCCGCTTGATGTGAGATGAATCGGATGTTCGGTTGAACAGCGCACCGCCATATTCCGTTCCACGAGGATCGATGTTAGGTTCCCAGACACATCCAAGATCCAACAAGGCTTGTCTGTTGATGGCGTGATATCGGTCCACGATGTCCTGTGGGTCAACACCTTCCATCTCAGCTGTGACTGTGATTGGTGTCCCGTGCTCATCTGAACCGGATACCATCAAGACACTGTTACCTCTTGCACGCTCAAATCGAGCGGTGATATCTGGAGGGAGATAGCAACCTGCAACATGGCCGAGATGAAGGGGTCCGTTGGCATATGGCCACGCTACGCATACTAGCACGTGCTCCCCGGTCATGCTCTGCGCTAGTCTGACCCGCAATTCAATGTGGCGTTCAACTACGACTCTCACTTCACGAACCCTTTAGACCTAGAAGCACTTGAGAGAGATGCACATGACTAGGATTTCAAACCAATCTGGTCCAGTCACACATCCGGAGTGAGTCCTAAGTGGATGTCCATACATTGGTTGGTCAAACCTCCGTGGCAGGCGAGGGCGATTACACATTACTCATACTCTATGCTACACTGGCTCTAGGAGCTTCCTTCCTTTGCAGTGTCCTTGAAGCCGTACTACTCAGTACTTCGATTTCACACGTCAAGGTACTTGAACAGAAAGGCAGCCGAGTCGCGCATCTTTGGTCTCGATTCAAAGACGAACCAGAACGGCCTCTAACTGCGATTCTTACCCTGAACACCATCGCGCATACAGTTGGGGCACTCGGCGTTGGTGCTGAAGTGGCAGCAATGGTTGAGGGCACTGAATCAGAAGCAATGGTAATGGCGATAGCATCCGCGGTACTGACTCTAGGCATCCTTGTTCTATCCGAAATAATCCCTAAGACACTTGGAGCATTATATTGGAAGAATCTTAGTGTCTTTTCAGCCTACACTCTGCGCGGCCTAATCCTGATTCTACTCCCTATTGTCATCCCGATGGAGTGGATGAGAAACCTGTTCCCTGAGAAGTCAGAAAGTGCAGTTACTCGCGATGAACTGGCCGCCATGGTAGAGGTTGCAGAGGATGAACGTGTCATCGAGACAGACGAGGAGAAGGCAATCAGAAACTTGCTGAGCCTACGTGACCAAAACGTCACCTCTGTGATGACGCCCCGGACTGTAATGTCCTTCGTGCTTGTAGATGATACAGTTCAGGCTGCTATGGACAAAAATCCAATCATGGTCCATGGTCGCCTCCCTGTATTCGATGGAGAAATCGATCAACCAGTTGGACTCGTACTCCGGTCCGAGATTTATCGTAAAGCCGCCGCCGATGAGCATCAAATCACAATGTCGTCATTGATGCGAGATATCGTCCGTGTACGTGAGGAGACAAACCTCGATGATCTACTCGATATCTTCCTCTCTCGCAAGGAACAGTTGGCTCTTGTGCAAGACGAATTTGGAGCGACACTCGGACTAGTTACGATGGAGGATGTGATTGAAACAATCCTGGGAGTGGAAATTGTGGACGAAAAGGACATCGAGGGTATCGAAGAAGGCGTCACAGGTGAAGACCTCCGTAAGTTCGCAATCGAACGTCGTCAAGAGGAATCTGAATGATTCAGAATCCCCAATCGACGACTCTCACGGATCATGTTCAATCCATAATTCAATCCATCCCGTCTGAAGAAATAATACAGAAGCCTGTCCGTCGCCATGACCTTGACTGGTTACGCGTAATTCTCTTTGCGCTTCTAATCTGGTTTCATTACTCGGCTTTCTCGCTTGGTCAAATTGAAGGTAGCGCATGGGATTTGCCACTCTTCTTCGTCATTGGCGTGATGCATCAATGGAGATTAGCCGCACTATTCCTCATATCCGGGATGGGTACAGCCTTCGCCTTGAAACGAAGAAACGGGAGAACCTATCTGAAGGAGAGAGCAACTAGACTCGGAATACCCCTACTGTTCGGGGTATACATTCTGTTCTTAGGAATCTTCGAACCCATAAGCTCAACCATTCGATTGTTCACAATATTCCCTGGAAGTGAAGAGATGCCATATGGCCATCTTTGGTTCATTTACAACCTCTTAATCTACTCAGTCATACTCTCACCGATTTTCCTCATGGTGAAGAACAAACCAGATGGAATAATTATGAGAGGTGTAAGGGGATTGCTGAACATACCGTTTGGTCTCGGCATCCTTCTCGCACCTCCATTGATACTTGCTGCCAATGCCATCCTGTTCAAACCATGGCGATTCGGAGAGGTCGGTATGTGGTGGGAGTTTACCCGCTACATGCTCTACTTCCTGTTTGGCTATCTTCTAATCTCTGCAAAAGAAAATTACTTCACAGTACTCGATCGTATTCGTATCCCTCTAACAATTATGGTACCAATCTTTTCTATCACGTGGTTCATAATCAACGAATCAAGTGAGGTCCCAAGAATCATGGAAGGGGGTTGGGTCCAAAGAGGCTATCCTGCATTCAGCAGAATCGCGATAATAGCTTCCATCGTGCAATCATTCCATGCTTGGTCCTGGTGCATGCTGATTTTCTCATGGGCATCTAAACTTCTGAATCGACCAAGTTCATCTTTAGTCTACCTCAACGAGGCTGTGTACCCCACCTATGTAGTACACATGCACCTAACATTCCTCCCAATTGCTATCTTCGGCGCTATCGGCCTCAATTACTACATCGGTATGGTACTTGGAACAATCATAGTAACGTCTGGAGTGATGATTTGCTTCGAAATTATTCGAAGAACAAGGTTTGCTCGCCCACTCTTCGGTATTCGCGGAGGTAAAGACCAAGTAAACACGATTTGGCCCTTTAATGAAATCAAGAAACCCGAACTACGAATCGGATTCTCGATTGTGATGCACTTTGTTGCATTCGGGATGGTGATTGGTTTACTTCTATTCCTAATCATATCAGGATTTATTGGGGAATTATGAGGCCAAATCAATCATCAATCCATCTAAGATATGTGGAATAAGCATCGCCTCTTGAAGTTCCGAAATGCTTCAAATCCTTGTCAATAACAATCTCCCAATCATCACTAGCATGTGGCTGGAGTAATTCGAGATGTTGTAATCCCAACGCAATATCTTCCATCGCCTGAAGAATACGAATCTCCATTGATGGAATACCCCATTTTGGTACGCTAAAATGTGACCAGTTAAGATCCGGATCAGGGCCACGACGAAGATATGCCCATTGAAGATCCAATCTAGAGACATGGCGGCCAATAAGAGCTAGGCCAGTGGTTCGTTGATTGAATACCATCGGAAAAGATGTCATTGGTGATTCCAAGTATACTCGTTCGATTGGTTGAGGAAGTATCTCGCTAAAACGATCAGCAAATCTCAATGACACAAATCCACCCATACTATGCCCCAAGAGAACAACCGAAGTAATCTGTGTCCAATCCCATACTTTGACGAGATGTTGAATCATCTCCAAGACATTTCTACCACTTTCTACTGCAGTCCATATGGCCAAGCCATCAGAACTACCATGGCCTGGAAGATCAATCAAAACTGCATGATGACCTCGTTCAAGGAACGGACTGATTCGCTTCTCAGTGGAACTTGAATCCGACTGCCAACCATGGATTGCGATGAGGAGGGGGGCGGGCTTGTCGAGCCACTGTTCGAAACGTGCAACTGTACAACCTTTCGCACTAGTCCATCGATGCTGAATAAAATCACTAGTTGGACCTCGTTCTTTCCGGATTGGGCGAACGAAACCTGTGAAAATCTTGTGCGAAATGATACCAACTAACAGAATAGATGAAGAAAAAATCACTAACAAAATCTCTAGGCGGAGGATACCAATCACTAGGCCCATAGAAGACAATGCAATGAGGATGAGTGCCAGAACTGGGCGGGTGACTTTTGGGTCACTAGGAGAATTACTCATGAGACGAAAATCCTTCAGGATTCATCAGCTTCGTCATCGCCTTCACCATCGACGCCCCATCCACGCTGCTCAAAGAAGTCACCCGACGACTCCAAGCGTTTGAGCCAGCCGCTAGATTCACCTGTGCTGATATGCTTAGTTAGCCAGACACCGAGGAATGCAGTTTCCCAGAGGCCCATTCGGTCATCCTTACGAACCCGGGAAATGATAGTATCTGCAAGGAAGATGAGTAGCGAGAGAATGCAGATTACCAAGGCAATAATGTTCGTATCCTTGCTATATTCTAAAGCAAGCTGAACCCCAAACAAACCGAGAAGCAAGAACGGGAAGTAGAATGTCTTCATCAAGAAGAACATGAACATTGGAGGCTTTCCAGTGTGCCGAACAAACATCGTACGTGTTGTGAAATTCCCCAACGTCCTACCGAACTGATAAGGCAGGAAAATATTGTTCAACAACATTAGAGCCAAACCACCGATGATGAACCATGTAAAATCAGAATTAGTTCCAAGAAGGCTGAGTCCTAAGATTGGAATCGCCCAGCCGTAGTTGACAATGAAGTCAACTATCCGGCGAAAGGAGAACGCAGCTATTCCAGCAACTTCTCGATCTTCGCCAATCTTTCGGACGACTCGTTCCTTCTTCTCTCGAGGTTTACGCTCTCGGCGGCCCCTTCCTCGACGGCGTGGCGCCTCCTCATCTTCTTCAATATCATCTACAGGACTCTCTTCCTTTGCCTTAGCACGTCGTCCTCGACGGCTCGTCTTCTTGGCCTCGGCCTTCTTGACATCCTTGGCAGGGGCGGTCTCAATCGAAGCATCCTCATCGGCATCGCTCGCATCATCATCCAATCGGTCTAGGAGTCCCATATCATTCACCCATATCTTATCTTAATCCGCTTCGCCAATTCAATGTCTTGGACAAGACGGTCCGTAACCGCGTCAGGAGCGGATCCTAGTTCGCGATTTATCATCTCTACAAAGCCACGGCGATCGTCCTCACTAGTGGCAGCAGGATCATTGAACACGGTAGAGAAGAATTCGATATCTGGTCCGGATATGAACTCCTTCTGGAAGTCCTCTGGCATTAGACCTAGGAGTTCATTGGCCAAATCAGTGAAGGCACGGAAGTCCTCATCTCCACTATCATCCTCACCTGCGGAGGCAGGCTCTTCTGAAACATCCTCCATGACATGCTCATCTTCATCTTCATCCTCAGGAGGTATTTCACCGAGATATTCATCGATTAGAGAAGTGATATCAACGAAATCTCGCTCTCCATCAATGACCTCAATGACTATCTTACGCTCCTCAACAAGTGCCTTCAAGCGTGGTTGAATCTTACGAATTAAGGATGTATCCCGTTCCTTCTTAGCCCTATCAAAACGCTTCTTAAGTGGACGGATTGCGTCCTCAATCGCAGCCTTGAGATCTTCGGCATCATCCATCTGATCCTCAATATCTGCCACTTCTGATTGCCCACCACTGATTAGTTCAACAGTAGGATTAACCTCGCGCATTGCCTGCTGCTCCTTCTTACGCAACACAATGATCTCACGGTCGAGATCAGAACCAAAACGATTTGAGAAGCGATCGAGCAAAGTACCGACTTGCCCCGAAGCGATACGATCGATATGCCCGTACATCTGGTCATGATTCTGCACCGTGTCATCAGAGCCCTCACGAAGACTACGAAGATCAATCCGATCATTGGATGACAGTGTGGGCTGAGGTTCCGGTGCCACTGGATCAGGAGTCAGTGTAGGAGTTGGGAGAGGGGCAGGGGGAGCGGGAACTACTGCAGGAGGTGGTGGTGGCATCTCAGCAGGGGGAGCGGGAGCTACTGCAGGAGGTGGTGGCGGCATCTCAGCAGGGGGAGCGGGAGCTACTGCAGGAGGCGGTGGTGGCATCTCAGCAGGGGGTGCAGGGGGGGCATCAGGAGGGGGCAACGGAGCTTCTGCAGGCAGAGGCGGGGGCGGCATTTCAGCAGGCGGAGGAGGCATACCTACAGGAGGTGGAGGGGGCATCATACCACCTGGAGGTGGAGGAGGAGGCATAGCCCCTGGTGGCAAAGGTGGATTCTCTTCATCCGATGTCATCCCGGCCACCCTGTATTGGATTCAGCACGATTACGGTTTTAACATTCCCCGATGGAGGACGCCGAATCAATGGAACCTCAGAGAGGTTCGCACCACCGTTTCAAACCGAGGAATATGCTCATTGCTTCTGTCACCTCGATTTCATCACCTCGATTTCCTTCGACGACCTCATCGGCAATTCTCGCAGTAACATCATCATGTAGAATGCGGACTTTCTCCATTGTCTGTATCGAAAACGGTACTGCCTCCGTGAGTGAATCAAACGCATCTGAACCATCAGGGTCAAGGCGAGATAGAGGAAACTCAGTCACTCTAAGTCCTGCCTTACCATGGAGGCTCCCAACCCAACGAATCACACGCCGTATATCGACAGTGACATTGTCATCATTCTCTGCAGCCTGATCGAGAACCACACTCTGATCACCGAGAATTAAGGAAGTGAACAATTCACCATTCTTCCCAAACTGCTTACCCATATTATTGAGAGAATTCTTCAATCGTCTTCGACGGTCAGCATCGACAGACATTGCTGCCAACATTTCCATAGCTTTCTCACTCATTGTAGGCCTCCTTGACATATTTGCTGAACCTAAGACGGCAGTGGAGCGGAGTTCCCGATAAATTCGATTACGTTCCGCGTCAGAGGACTCATGGTAAAGTTGCAACCTATCAAGGACGGAATCAACGCCACGGGCAACACGCCTCCCCCAGCCGACTCGTGGACCTGCGAGGGCCATCTCAATATTCAGATTGGCACCAGATATATGTGAAACAATTTCCTGACGTGCCTTCGAATCCAGATGCAGTATGCTAGGGTGACGGTAGTGGATATGGAAACCACGATGCCCTGAGAAACTGAAAGTTGCGTGCTCTTCCTTGAATCCAAAATCTGGCTCTAAGAAGTCATTCCAAAGTCGATAGGCCTGCTCCTGAATAGTAGTGAGCATCGCAGGGAAATTGAGAGCATCGACCCCTGGAAGATGATCTCCATCCAAATCGAAAATTAGGTCCGCACCTCGCCAACCCTTGTCTGCCATCTTCCACTCAGACGGACGGTCATAGTATGCCGTACTGTGAAAGCATGAGTGAGGAGGGCTTGAACGCGTCAGTACTTGATGCAAATCTTCAGCACTAGAATATCCCAAATGACGACGAGGAGGACGTTCGTCCCAACCCATGAACATCCATTCCCGACTTCGAAGACGGGGAGGGAGATAGAGATCTGAGGGAGCGAGGCTACGATAGAACTCCGAGAAACGGAACTGATGTCTCGCTGTACTCACATACGCAGACAGGGCACGACGCTAAATCAATCCATCCGGAGACCAGATACTTCCTTCGGCTCAGAAGCGCTAGATGCCCCAGTGACCTTCTCGTAGCAAGAAAAGCAATGGTACTCAGAATCAATGACCAAAGCCTCAGCGAAAATTAGAGGTGATCCACACGATGCGCATTTAGGTCCAAGTTGACCTCGAGCGATGCTGAGTTTCTCTGCGTCGACCATGGTATGCCACAATCGAGCGAGGCATTTCAAGACAGCGGCCAAAGGAACCCCAAGTGTCACACATTCGTTTTTACACCGAACCTGCCGGTCCTGTCACATGACTTCAGGGGAATCCCATACTATTCGCATCGGCCACTCTCCGGATCCAGACGACGCATTCATGTTTCATGCCATGACTACCGGTCGTTTCGATACCACTCCATACCTGTACAAACATGAACTTCTCGACATTGAGACACTTAATCAAAAGGCATTGAACAGCGAATTCGAAGTATCAGCTGTTTCAATCCATGCATTACCCGACGTACTCGAAGATTATGCTCTAATGAACTGCGGGGCTTCGATGGGCGAGGGATATGGCCCGAGAATCGTCACACTAGGTGAGAAAACCATCGATCAGATACTTGATGGAAAAATCGCGATACCGGGGATAAAGACATCAGCCCATCTCGCGCTTAGAATCATGGTAGGTGATTTGGATACTGTTGTCGTCCCATTCGACAAAATCATGGATGAGGTCAAGGCAGGCAATGTTGACGCAGGACTTATCATCCACGAGGGGCAATTAACTTGGAAGGATGAAGGCCTCCATCTCGTCGCTGACCTTGGCGAGATGTGGGCTGAAATGACTGGAGGACTGCCGCTTCCCCTTGGTGGAAATGTCGTCCGACGCGATCTCGGAAATGATGCATGCGATATCATCACGGAACATGTCCGACTTTCAATAGCACATGCGATTGCTGACCCTGAAGAAGGCCTTGCATTCGCAATCGAATGGGGACGAGGAATTGACGAAGAGACAAATGAAGAGTTTGTTCAGATGTATGTTAACGAACGAACCATCGACTATGGCCCTGAAGGTAGAGAAGCAGTACGACGTTTTCTCAAGGAAGGCCAACAAATTGGGATGATCCGGGCTGATCTTGACGTGGATGCGCTTGAGTTCATTGGAGCGGAGGAATAGGCGTGGACCAACGACCTGAACGTTCAGAGTTTGATTCTGTCGACCCTGCACCACCCAGTGATGAGAATGACATATATTCGCTGAAATCCACGCTCTGCGATGAATCTGCTAGAATGTTTCTACGAATGCGTGCCCTATTCTCGCTTCGAAATATTGGTGGGAAAGATGCTGTAGATGCGTTAGCCGCAGCATTCGAATCTGATTCTGCGCTACTCAAACACGAGATTGCGTATGTCATGGGGCAGATGCAGGATTCTGCAGCAGTCCCACATCTAATCGATCGGTTGGCCGATGGAGAGGAAGATGTCATGGTGCGCCATGAAGCAGCTGAAGCCTTAGGGGCAATCGGAGATAGAACAGCTCTCGCAACCCTAGAGGAATTCGTGGATGACGATGCTGTTGTAGTAGCAGAATCCTGCGAAGTTGCCCTCGATTTACTAGAGTATGTCTCATCAAAACGTCTCAATTATGCTGATTGAGACCATACGGATATAACAGGCGTATCCTTGCTATTCGCATGCGGGCTCGCGTTCTCAGCGGATGTCTTGTCATGCTATTGCTCCTGCCTGTCGTCGTAGCCGACATACCTGAGCCAGTGCATGTGCTCGATGATAGCCTACACATGAATCGACTCGATGGCAGGCCAGCCACCGATATCATCGATGTTGCGTACTCACCTGATGGCTCAATGTTTGCCTCGGCAGACATGGTCTACGTGAACGTCTGGAGAACAGATGGAGAGCTCCTCTTCTCCACCGCCATGGGTGAATTTAGTGGGCATGAGATTATCGATATCACTTGGACAACTGATTCATCCAAGTTGATTGTAGCCCAAGTTCAACCGATGTCAGGTCTCCCGTCAGTGACTGCCCTGAAAGTTGCAGACCACACAGACAAGCGAATCCACACAGAAGAACCGGTAGATGGAATTCGCGTCCAAGCTGTTAATTCAACGCAGGTAATCTTCTCGACAGCAGATGATAACCTAGTAGTATACAACATCAACGAAAGCGGGCTCCAGTTAGAGGCATCTGTGGATCTTGGAGGGGAAGTCGGATGCACTGCAGTAGATAACACAACTTCGCGCGTAATCGTTGGATTAACGGATGACAGTGACCATTTCGCAACTCTCCTCAATCTCGATGACCTATCTATCCTTCATTCATGGTCAGTGGATGCACCCATATCTGACTGCGCATTCAACCACAATGGTGCTGAAGTAATATGGTCACTCAATGATGCAATCGTTCAACGACAGGCTACAGATCCCTACTCATTCCTATCAATCATTCAAACGGAATCATCTGTCATTCAATTTGAGGAAATCTTTCTCGATGACGAGATTATCGCCTTAACCGGAACGGTTGGTGAACAACAATGGTTGGAATCCTGGAACACAATCAATCAACAACTCAATTGGAGAATGCAGCTCGGTATGCAGACACATGTATTTTCACTATCTGCAGATTCTTCTGAAATTGCCTTCGCAACCAATACAGGAATCATCCCGATACACCATTCTATACCTCACGAAACAGGAGTTACCGCTGATGGAGTCGACACAGACGGAGATGGTATTCCGGACTCATTGGACAATGATGATGACGGTGACATGATTCCGGACTCATTCGACAACACCTGCGCAGAGGGTTCAGATTGTAGCGTCAATGCCGACTTAGATAACATACGGCAGATTGAACTTGACCTTTCTCCGAATGGCACACTAACTGTCAAGGAGACAATTACCTTGCCGTTGGAATTTTCAAGAGACATTCGCACCATATCTGCAGTCGCCCTTACTGACGATGCAACAACTTCCTTCTCAGAAGCTGGAATGATGGCACGACAACTGTGTGGTCCGACGGATTTAGATTCCATCGCACAAGAGTGGATTGACATTGTGAGGATCAATGGTAGCGTCCCTTGGGGAGCAGAGACGAGTTGTGAAATCAGCGAGGGATTGAGTGGAACTTCAACTCTTCAAAACGGCGTAGGTTGGTTGAGTCATGTGAGGATGACTTGGACTACAACGTTGAAGATTGACCCGACACGCATGGTGGAACCCTATGATGTACGGATACTCCAAGGTCTCGAATCAAGAGATGGTAGTATCCTGCAGAGCATCGATAGTAGACCAGCAGTTGTCCACATCATGGTAGAGGGAGAACTGAGGAACAGCTCCACCGTTTGGACCATGAGCGATGTATTAGATCTCAAAGTGATTCCTCCCGAAGAACCAGAACCCACACTTGTAGGAAGTTTTCTCGACACACTTCTACAACCATTGCTAATTATCCCCCTCATAATCGCCGTTGGCGCGAGTATATTCCTAATTTTGAAGCGACGCATGACCTATGAGTATGAACTTGAGGAGATTTGTGAGGTATGTGGATCGATGAACTCTCCCGGTGCTTTACTCTGCTCTGATTGTGGTGCACTCTTTGTCTATGATCAAGTAATGGAGAAACTTGAGTCATGGATGATAGATAATGAAATGAGTGTCCGGGACCTGTTTAATCGCTTTGACGAAGACGGTAACGGGACACTCGAATCAGATGAACTAGTCGCAGGACTTCGCTCGCTCAAGATTGCTGCGTTACCAGTGGCACAACTGGAAGCACTAGTGGAAAGTTTGGACGAAGATGGAAATGGAGTCATTGATTTCGAAGAGTTTGAAATGGCAATTGGTAGCGTACAAACAATGCAAGACGACGAGGATTTCGATGAAGAACTAGAAATCTGGAACGAAGAAGAAGTGACCTCGAAGGCTGCACCTCGTCGACCACCTGATCAACGACAGAAAACAAACGAGGAACCTATTCAGAAGAAAGCTCCTCGTGCACCACCTAATCAGAGACAAGAAGTAGACGAATACTCTGAACCAGAGACATCTGAACCTACTCGACGACGACGCGTAAGTCGATCATCCAAGCGAAAGGTGACAAAACGAGTCACTAGAGATGTAACAATGGAAGAGATTCTCGAAGCTAGTGATGTTAATCCGGATAGCTCCGAATTCGATAACACAGATGATGACGAAGATTACGATGCAGCATTGCGGCGACTAACTGGTTCTGACTGATTATCGCCCCACCAGGGAACTTCACCCTCAAGGCCGCAGACATCTGTCGCAAATCGTTGCATACTAGCACGATCTTTAGGTGTCAATCGATTCCTTACCTCGGATCCAAAATAGGTCTCCATTCGACCTACACTAAATCGTGTGACTTTTGCTGATCTTGCGATTACCTCCTGTCTAAACAAAGGCTCATTCTCAAATCTAGATAGGGCGCTCTCAAGATCTGAAATAGCATCACTAACCGCTGTATTATCCGCATCTTGGCGGGCACAGAATACACCGAATACCATTGGCATCTCAGTGATGTCTAACCATTCATCTCCAAGATCCATTCGAACGAGGTCTGGCTGAAGGTGAGCGTGATGGATTGCACGATCACCAATCAATAGAGCCCCATCGCATCGTTCCAGCATAGATTCTAGATTCGGACCCATCTCTATGAGTCGTGGCCGGAATCCGCGCTCAGATAGAAGCCATGGTAGCAATGTCCTCGAAGTAGAGGAATCCGTAGGTACTGCAATATCCCTCATTTCCTCAACGGGACAATCACCAAACAGGAGTACAGACCCAACCCCTCCATCGGAGGCAATTCCAATTGAATCAATCGCACAGAGAGTGTCAGCATTTCTCGCTAAGTCAGCCATTGGGATTGGTGCAATTAGGCATTCACCACGCAGGAGATGCCCAGTCAACCACGAAGGAGGTGCAGGTAGAACCTTCCATTTAGGGTCAAGACCATGGAACAACGGATCACAATTCGCAAATGACACACGACCAATGACATCCGTACGCATCCTTTCACACACCTTCAGCAATCGGCAATGCAACCCAACGGTCATCGTCAGAAGGTGGTCTTCGGATATATCGTTGAAATCGATTGTAGATTGTGGAACGGCGAATTGGAACCCCCCCCGCATCCTCGATGAGTCGTGAAAGACGATCAAGATCATCCTCAACGGAGGTCATACTCCCTGCTTCATGCATGATCTCCTCATGGCCGACTGTGCCATCCACATCATCTGCACCAGAATTCAGAGCTATTGCTGCAAGTTTGTCTCCAATGTTCATCCTGTACGCCTTGATGTGAGGGATATTGTCTAGCATGATTCTTGAAATTGCAATCATCCGAATCGTCTCTGAACCAGTAGAGTGTTGCGCCTGAGGTAATCGGGACCTATCAGGAAGGAACGGGTAAGGCACAAAGCACTGGAATCCGCCAGTATCGTCCTGAAGTTGGCGTAGTCGATCCAAGTGGCGAATTCGATGCTCTGCACGTTCTACAGTCCCGAATAACATGGTACAGTTCGTAGGTAAACCGAGATGATGTGCCGTTCGATGAATATCAAGATACTCTTCACTAGATTCTTTGCCATTACAAATGATGTTACGAATCCCATCATCAAGAATCTCTGCACCACCGCCAGGTAATGATGTCAAACCCGCGTCCTTCAATGTTGAAAGAACCTCGACAAACGTCATCTTACTCATCGAAGAAAGGTGCTTGACTTCGACTGCAGTCAAACACTTCATGGAAAGATGAGGATGCGCTTTCTTCGCAGAATGGATTAGTTCCGCATAATGCTCAACGGTCCAATCTGGATGTAGTCCTCCGACGGAATGTACTTCGTCGATACGGCTCGAAAAAGGTCGGATTCGTGAAAGATATTCTTCGACGGATAATGCGTAGGCATCAGCTGCCTTCCGACCTCTACGAAATGCACAGAATCGACAAGCAAGGACGCATATGTTAGTTGGATTGACATGCAGATTTGAATTGAAATAGACCTCCTCCTCGAAGCGGGCCACTTTGAGCGACTTACCCAGAAGTCGAAGGTCGGTTAAATCAGCCTCCAAAAGCAATTTGATGCCTAGATCATTGCTTACTCGGCCATTTATTTCCAGATTCCTCGCCGCTTCAATAACGAGTATATCGTCGATGCCTCCTAGTTGCTCGACGACGGTTGGAAAGCGTCGACGCCAATCTGAGTGGCCCTTTGCACCTAGCATTAGTAACAGTCATGGGTCGAGGCTGTGACTCATGAATCCTCGCTCATGCCTTTGGTTTTGGCCAGAAGAGTTTGCGTAGTTCCTCAGCGATAAATACAGAGGACGCTACCATGAAGACAACCAACCAATCAATACCAGACAGCGGTACTGTAGATACCATCTCTCCGACTCTGAATCCAGCGAACGATGGGGACTGGACCATGAATAGTAGCATGAATGTAGAAATCGCAAAACTGACGGTAATCCACCTATTGGATGTTAATCCTAAGCGGAATGCTGACACTTCGTTCGAACGGCAATTCATGACGTTCATCAATTGGAAGAAGATGAATACGGCAAAGGCACTCGTTCTTGCAGAAGCGAAACGATCCTCAGCATAATGTGTCCACCCTTCCTCATCACAATCACCTACTACTCCGAATGCTGATTCACCAAGAGGGCCGGGCGAGCAAGGTGCATTAGTAATCATATCCCCGCCTGCGAAATAGAACACACTAGCAGTTCCAATGACCATAATGAATCCAAGGAAAAGAATCAGGAAGATATCGGGCGGCGTAGGTAGTGTTTCGTCAATGGATCTAGGTGGCTCTTTCATCACATCCTTTGTCTGTTCCTCAATGCCTAGAGCAACCGCTGGAGGACCGTCCATTAGGATATTGATGACGAGTAATTGAGTTGGAGTAAGAATAAGCCATTCCCCAGTCCAACCGAAGAAAATTCCAGTAAATATGAGAAGTGTCACTGCGGCAACATTCGTACTAATCTGATAACGAACGAAATTTCGAATGTTCTGATATATTCTACGTCCTTGATCCACGGCACTGACAATCGAAGAGAAGTCATCGTCCTGAAGTACCATGTCCGAGGCATCGCGGGCAACATCAGTACCACCTCTGCCCATTGAGATGCCGATATTGGACTTTGAAAGAGCTGGTGCATCATTATCTCCGTCTCCAGTCATTGCAACGACATGTCCTTGCTTTTGGAGACGGTCGACGATTCTGAGTTTCTGATCAGGAGTAGTCCTCGAGAAGATTGCTACACGATCAAGAAGAGCATCCAACTCATCATCAGACATATCACGGAGTTCGGATCCATGAATGGATAGATCATCTCCTGAGAATATCCCAATCTCCGCACCTATTGCTTCAGCGGTTGACTTGTGGTCTCCAGTAATCATGATGACACGAATCCCTGCCTCATTGCAGGTCGCAATAGCCTGGGGGACCTCAATTCGCGGAGGATCGGAAATGCCGACTATCCCTAGAAGGATAAGGCCCTTTTCTACTTCTTCGACATCATCGATGTCCTCGCCTTCATGAATCTCACGTGTCGCGAAACCAAGAATTCGTAACGCATCACCCGCATACTCTTCGTTAGCTTCGCGGAAACGTTGCAATCTCTCTTCAGTCAAGGGAACTATCTCACCATTCTCAACCGTACGATCACAAATCTTCGCGAGATTCCCCGCAGCCCCTTTAACAAAGAGGCGACGCTTGCCCTCAAATTCGTGAATAGTCGACATTCTCTTCCGACTACGATCGAACGGGAATTCTCGAAAACGGGGGTGCATTTTCCTGAAATCATCTACCGACGAATGTAGTTTCCAACCCAGAACAGCACATGCAGTGTCTGTCGGGTCACCCACGCCTTGCCAAACGGATCCTGCCTGTCGCACGTTACTATTCTGGGCGAGTAAAGCACTACCCATCATCCATCGGAACGCAGGCATGGACGTCAGTTCAGCACGATCGGCCTCAGATACCTTTGCCCCGTTAATGTGAAGGCCACCCTCATTAGGATTAAAGCCGCGACCTGATACATCATAGGAGACGCCGTTGAAGTGAAAACGACGTGCAGTCATCTCGCCAGTAGTAAGCGTACCTGTCTTGTCCGAACAAATGACTGTCGTGCTACCAAGTGTCTCAACAGCTTTCATCTTACGAATGATGGCCCTGTGCCTAGCCATATTTCTCATGCCGATTGACAAGGTGATAACAAGAATGATGGGAAGCCCCTCGGGTACGATAGCCACGAATATAGCCACTGCAACAAGGAATTGTTCAGATAGAACTGCGTAGAGATCATCTCCTCGCATACCATTAATCAGGTAAGCCTTACCAAGGCTCAGAGTTACGATAAGTAATGCTGCGAAGATAGCGACGTATCCTAAGAATCGTCCAAGTGTCTCGAGCTTGATTTCTAGTGGTGTCTTAGGTGCTTCGACCTTAGCGAGATCAGCCGCGAGACGGCCCAATTGTGTATTCATCCCTGTACCAACTACAACGCCACAACCCCGACCGGAGGAAACCACGGTACCCATGTGAGCCATATTCTTGCGATCGGCTAGCATCACATCCTCGGAGAAGGATGAAGTGACTTTCGCAACAGGATTCGACTCTCCAGTCAATGTTGCTTCGTCGATAGCTAGATTGTGTGATTCAATAATGCGTACATCAGCAGGGACGTTCATACCTTCATCAAGAAATACAAGATCTCCAGGCACGAGTTCTTCCGTTGTTACACGAACGTCCTTACCATCTCTAAGAACCACACAGGAGCCGACTAGCATCTCCTTCAGACTACCCATCGCCCTCTCAGCCTTCGCCTCCTGCATGTAGCCGAAAATTCCGTTAAGGCTCAGAGCGATTACAATGAAGATTGGAGTACCCTTGTCCTCAGGTTCGAATAAGAAGGCGATGGCTGCAGCCGCAAGGAGAAGGTAAACCATCGGATCACGGTATTGATCAACTAATTTCCATATCCAGTGAGTAGGGGTTTCCTCGTCTAACTTGTTAGGGCCAATTTCAGCAGCTCTTCGGAGGGCCTCTGATTCACTAAGACCATCCCGATTTGTATCAAGAAAATCTAGAACCTCATCGGCACTCATTACATGCCAATTAGATGTGGTGGCGGGAGTAGAATTGGCCCCCGAATCCTCGCCCATTTACTGTCCTAATCATATGGAGTATATCATTCTCCCCAAATCAGAATGATACGCAGATATCTTGAGGTGAATAGTATTCGGAGAAGCATGGGGGACGGTCGAATCATCGAATTCGGCAATGATGGAAGTACGGTTCACGAACTCACCCTCCGTGCATTACTTATCGGCATAGTACTCGGTGCCCTTTTGACTGCAGCGAACACTTACCTAGGCTTACAGTTAGGCATGACAGTTAGTGCTTCAATCCCAGCTGCTGTTCTCTCAATGATTATCCTGCGTTCAATGCGTCTCAAGGACGTATCGATTCTTGAAAATAATCTTGTACAAACCATGGCAAGCGCTGGTGAATCGTTAGCTGCTGGAGTGATATTCACTGTCCCTGCACTCCTAGTAATGGGTATGGAGATGCGCCTACTTGAGACATTCATCATCGCTGTCCTAGGTGGTGTTCTAGGCACCATGTTCACAATCACGCTGAGACGAATTTTCATCGTTGAAGAGGCTCTACCATACCCCGAAGGCGTCGCCTGTAGGGAAGTTCTCGCCGCAGGTGAACGCGGCGGTTCTGGGATGACCGCAATCATCTATGCACTCGGTCTCGGAGCAATGTATGGCTGGGTAACGAAGGGGTTCAAAATCATAGGTAAGCATGGCGAACCGCACCTCTCTGGCGCAATGGATTTTCTCGGAACGCGCCTCTATATCGGATTTGAAATGAGCCTTGCACTCGTATCCGTTGGATACATCGTTGGAATTCGTATTGCATCCTTCATCTTCCTTGGAGGTGTCATCGGCTTCGGCATCCTTGTACCAATTCTCGGAATCCTGCAGGGATGGCCAGTGGGTATGGATCCAGCTGATGCCTTCATGGCACTCTGGTCACAACACATCCGCTTCGTTGGCGTTGGAGCAATGGTAGTCGGAGGAATCTACACTCTCTGGTCAATGCGAACCACCATCGCATCTGGCGTGTCCAAGGCAATCAAGGGAGCAACTGACGATTCGGATGCTGTAGTCCGTAGAGAAGACCAAGACATTGATATTCGCACCACATTCTATGTTGCAGGTGTAATTGCAGTACTTACCTTCCTATTCTATTGGTACAGTATTGGAAGTATCATACTCGCCTTTGTGGGCGCTCTATTCCTTACCGTCGCCGCATTCTTCTTCAGTGCCGTTGCAGGTTACATCGCCGGAGTTGTTGGTTCTTCCAACTCACCTGTATCTGGTATGACAATCGCGACCCTGATGGCGACCTCACTCATCGTTTGGGTAGTTGGAGATCTTGCTCTCGGACTAGAAACTGAGGAACTAATGTATGCCACCCTACTAATCGCCTCAGTTGTCGCAGTCAACGCAGCAATAGCTGGAGACGTGATGCAGGACCTGAAAACCGGCCATCTCGTAGGCGCTACACCGTGGAAACAACAGATTGCCGAGGTTGTGGGGGTTCTAGTCGGAGCAATGGTTGCTCCCTTCACAGTCGTCCTTCTACACCGCGCATTCAGAATTACGAAGACAGCATGCTACGCTGACCCTCCTGCTCTCGATGGCGTAATTCCGACCGATCCAAATTTGATTGCTGAAGCCTGTAGTGGTGCATTACTCGCCCCCCAAGCAGAACTGATCGGGGCAATCATCCAAGGTGTATTCGGAGGCAGCATCAACCTACCCATGGTCACACTCGGATTCATCATCGCAGGTCTGTTAATCTGGAAGAAACTCCCTGTAATGTCGGTCGCAATCGGCATCTACCTACCCCTCCAACTCTCCTCGAGTATCATGATTGGCGGCATCATCGCTGCTTTCATGCTAGGAACGGCACGATTGCGCACTGATGGCGACCTCATTGGAGAAATGTCTGAAGAGGCTGAAATTGAGGTCAAGAAAACCCATGATCGAGGCGTCCTTCTGTCAGCGGGCCTCATTGCTGGCGAGGCACTAATGGGCGTTGTTGTCGCTCTTTTCATCGTCCTCTCTGATGTGGTAAAGCCACTCCGCCGTCCAGATGAATGGTTTTGTAGCCAGACTGCTGTCGACAGTGAGGGGGCTTCCTACTGTGTCGAACGCTCCCTCGCGATTTTGCCTACTTGGATATCTGCTCTATTCTTCCTATGGTTTGTGTTCGTCTTCATCCATCTAGTTAGCCGTGCCCTCCCTCGAAAGGAAGAGGACGCTCTGCATGGAAATCGACCACCTGGATTCGATATGCCTGTCCTCGATCTTCTGCACGACTCTGTGGCAATAGTAGCCCAAGGAAGTCGCGACCTTGTTGATGCTGTGCGCGTAGATGATTCAGAAGATGGATGAGAATCATCAAAGACCCTTCCCAGATGATGACTAATCATGTCTGACGATACCCCGGAGTTCACTGAAAAATCCGTGGATGAACTGGTAGATATTGCACGCAGTTGTCGGCGAGAAATTGTCAAGATGGTGAAGCGGGCAAATGCAGGACATCCAGGTGGAAGCCTTTCCGTAATCGACCTCATTGTAGGATTGTACGGGCGCACCTTACGAGTATCCTCGACCGAACCGAAACATCCGGGGAGGGATCGTCTCATTCTATCCAAAGGCCATGCATCTCCTGCGATGTACGCTGCGTTGCACGCCTTCGGATTTCTCGATGAAACAGATCTCCACTCCTATCGCATGTTCAACGGCATCTGCCAAGGGCATGTGGATTCGAAATGGACACCTGGTGTCGACTTCTCAGGGGGCAGCCTTGGCATGGGCCTATCCTTCGGACTAGGCGTCGCAATTTCAGGCCGCCTAACTGGCCGTGACCATCACTCATGGGTCATCCTCGGAGATGGAGAATGCCAAGAAGGGGAGATTTGGGAGGCCGCGATGGCTGCTTCTCATCATCGATTAGAGAACGTCAACGTCATTGTAGATGTGAATGGAATTCAGAACGACGACTTCGTTGATCAACAAATGGTAATGGGAGATTTGTCCGCAAAATGGGCTGCATTCGGATGGAAGGTCCGGGACATGAACGGTCACGACATGACGGAAATTGCGGAAGCAATTGAGTGGTCAAAAACCACTGTTGGACCTTGCGTCATCCTAGCTCGAACTACAAAGGGGAAGGGTGTGAGTTTCATGGAGAACAATCCATCCTTCCACGGAAAAGCCCCCGACGATGAGGAATTCAAACTCGCTATGGAGGAGTTGGCATGACAGGCGCTGCAAGTCGCGACGGCTATGGAGCCGCTCTCCTCGACCTCGCTGAAGATGAGAGAGTCGTCGTTCTTGAAGCGGATCTGGGCAAGTCCACCAAGTCTTGTCTTTTCCGCTCTGAACATCCTCAACGCACATTCTCAATGGGCATTGCAGAACAGAATATGATGCTTGTCGCCGCAGGACTAGCATCCACTGGAATGATTCCTTTCGCCTCTACCTTCGCAATTTTCACTGAACGAGGTTTTGAACAAGTCCGTAACGGGATTGCTCGACCTGGATTGGTAGCACATATTTGTGGAAGTCATGGTGGGATACATACTGGTACTGACGGTTCATCGGCACAATCCATCGAGGACTTAGCCATCTATCGAACCCTACCTAACATGACTGTGATGCACCCCTGTGATGCATCTTCAACCCGAGCATTAACGAAAGCACTGGTGAATCACGGTTCAGCATCCTACACACGAACTGTCAGAAATAAGACAAGGCAAATCTACACAGATGAGGAGGCTGCTAAATTGAAAATCGGTGAATTCTCCGTGTTGACTGAAGGCAGTGATGTTGCAATCTTGGCCTGTGGAGTTATGGTTCAAGAAGCGCTTGATGCCGCTGAGACACTCGCAGGTGAAGGTGTACACGCAACTGTAGTTGATGTACACACACTGAAACCATTCGATCATGATGAGATGAAGCGTATCTCCGAAAGTTGTGGAGCTGTAGTCACTGCAGAAGATCACTCCATTATTGGTGGACTCGGAGGGGCTGTCGCTGAAAGCCTGACTGCACATCATCCAGTCCCACTCGAACGCGTCGGTGTCAAGGACACCTATGGGATGAGTGGGCAACCAGCGGAGTTGATGGAACATTACGGCTTAACGGCTAACGACATCGTCGATGCTGCGAAGACTGCTATTAGACGACGAAACGTATGAGGCGTTCTGAGTTTGCAATGCCCTAATGAACGGGTAGCGGGTGGAAGAGGACAATGTCCGAGGATGACCCACTCCGAGATTTGCTGGATGGCAACATCTCAGCGGAAGAACTCGAGGCTATCCGTGCAAGTCCAGATCTAAGGAAACTTGCACTTCGGATGTATGGTGAATCTGTTCTTGAACTCCTAGGTGAGGAAATCATCCCTGAGCCTGCATCAGATGAACCCGATTTGGATCTTGAGATGGTCGAGGTCATCCCCGAAATAGTGCCAGTAGTACGTGCTTCAATCGATTCTGCTTCGGCTCGTAAATCTAGTAGAAAATCCTCATCAGGAAAGATGGGACTTATGCTCACATTAGGAGGCATAGGTGGTCTTGGCATTGGACTTGCAAACGTTTACTGGGGCCTCGGCAATGTCCTCCCAACCTGTGCAGACACAGTGCACGATACCTGTGGAATATCGCTCAAACTCAACTGGGCCAGCGCTCACCTTACTGCGGACAAACTAGGCTGGAGTCCTGTAGGTACTTGGGGGATTCCCGACATGGTACTCGTTGGCGCTAGCGCACTCCTATTGGCCTTCGGCTTCATGCGACGTCGCTAATTGCGACAAATCATCGCTTTCAGATGCTGGCCTAATCAATACATCCGCGCAAGATGTTGACGCATCGTAGTCATCTCCCCGGTAACAATGCAGGGCCTCGCCTCTCCAAAGGGCTCCAGAGCCTCACCGAGAAGAGTAAGGCCAGATGACTTCTCAAGTATCTCTGCATCTGCGTCAGTCCCACAAAAGGCAACTTCAAAGATTGCGTTTTCACCCTCCAGTTCGTTGAGATTTGATACTGATCGTACAATGGAATTGCGATGCTCTTCAGAAAGGCCGACCAACGTAGCCTGAATCTCAGCAAGTTCAGAACGGACGGAGGATTCGATATCAGAAAGTGGAATTGGTTGCTTCCCACCGGTTCTACGAGCGGCGAAGGCATTCCCATTCTCGACATCACGTGGACCAATGTCGAGACGAAGAGGTACGCCCTTAATTTCCCAATCATAGTACTTCTGTCCAGGACGGACATCACGATCATCGATATGGGTTCTAATTCCAATAGCTTTCAACCGATTATTGACTTCATGTATTGTCTCCATTACCGCCTCTGTCTTGTGAGCCGCAACTGGAATGAGAACTACTTGGATAGGTGCCATTGAAGGTGGCATGATTAGCCCGGCGTCATCACCATGCATGCCGACAACGGCGCCTAGAAGTCGCTCAGACATGCCGTAGGTAGTCTGATGACAGTACTTCGTAGTCCGATCTTCTGCTTCATAGGTCAGGTCGAAAGCCTGAGCCCATTGATCACGATAGTGATGACAAGATGCAACCTGAAGGGTGCGCCCATTGGGCATGATTACATCGATTCCGATTGTGTACCAGGCACCGGGGAAGGTATCCCATACAGGACGGCGTGAGGCAATATATGGGAGGCCCAGATCGTTCATGATATTCGCAACAATCTCAAGATCTTCCTCAATCTGGCGAGTGGCATCATCCTCGTCTACATGAGCGGTATGAGCTTCAAAGAAGTGAATTTCACGAACACGTATGAATGAGCGAGTCTGCTTCGTCTCATATCGAAACGTGTTGACAATCTGATAGGTCTTCAAAGGTAAATCCGCATGACTGCGGACCCAAAGTGGAAACATGGTGTACATCGCCGTCTCAGAGGTAGGGCGCAAGAACATGGGGACATCGAGGTCATTCTCTCCCGCATGTTTGACCCAATAGACCTCCTTCTTGAATCCAGCAAGCTCCTCATCCATACGAAGTTCAGATGGATCCACGCCTGCCTCACGAGCCGCCTTGAGAAGAGCAACGAGACGGTTCTCTTTCTCCAACAAATCCTCAGGGATAAGTAATGGAAAGTGCACTTCGTCGTGACCTGTCCGTTCCATCTCTGCATGTGTCAACGCATCGATACGCTTCATCGCACGCCAACCATAAGGTCGCCAAACATCCATGCCCTTGATTGGATATCTCTTATCCACGAGGTCTGCAATCTCAACAATAGCAGGGTACCAGGCGTTGAAATCCGCCTTTGGGGGGATTCCGCGCTTCGCCTTGTCGTGGTTAGCCATCATTCCGAGGCCTAGGACGCTGAACTTCAACCCTGCGCCAAAAGTAGGCCATCAATGGCTACAACGATAGATTCGATATCTTCGAGTTCGCTCACCTCGTCCTTCGTGACCCAGAGAGCACGTCTTCCATCACCCTCAACCCAAGACAGGTCATTGGCCACTACTGCAGAGACGCCGCTCCGTTCAATCTGAGAGCGAGCGGCTTCGATAAGTGCCTTTTCATCATTACCCGACAAGAGTTTGAAACCAACAACTGGACCAGCATTAGATCCTCGTTTCTTAGCCAACCAAGATACCATGCCATCGATAATCTTCGGAAACGGAACCAATTGAAGATTCAGCACATCATCCGAGGATAACTTGCCAGAGAAAGATTCCTCCATCACATGGTCAGATATGGCTGCGGCACTGATTACCGTATCTATTCCAAGGTCGTCGTTCTCGATTAGGTCCTTTGCCCAACACTTCATCGAAGCAGCATCAGGAGAATGAACAATTTTGAATCGTGAATCATCCATATCGAAAGAAGTGCGCCCAGCAAGGATAGTTACTTGATGACCTAAACGATGTAAACCATCACATATGGCGAAACCTGTTTGACCAGTGCTCCGATTCGTGATTACTCTGACGTCATCAATCGAGGATTCAGTTCCTCCAAGGAGAACGAGGACATTCCGATGATGCGGACCCCTATTCAGATGGTGAGCAAACTCCGCTACGATACTAACTGGATTAGGTTGCTTCCGCCTACCCTCCTCTGATGGTGAAACCAAGACCTTCGTCCCGCGCGCAACTACAGAATCGAGTAAATCCTGAGTCACAGCGTCGTCAAAGAGATCATTGTGCATCGAAGGAACTACCATTGTAGGCGTTCCATTTCCTGCAGCGGCCGCCATCGCCATCGTCAAAGGCGAATCCATTACACCGTTCACATGTTTAGCCAAAGTGTTCCTCGAAGCAGGAGCGACCAATAACCCATCATATCCATCGAGTTGGGCCATGTCTCCATCCCACTCTACATCCACATTAGCTTGCGTTGCCCACCTAACCGCAAGAGGTGAAACTACCTCGGTTGCTGCTCGAGTCATGATAACATGGATGCTGGCTCCATGCCTACGAAGCTCTCGAGCTAATCGAACAGTCTCGACTGCTGCAATGCCACCACTAATCCCTAGGAGGACCTTACGCCCCTCAAGGGAGAGCCCCTTCTGGACGACATCAACATCGCGAGGCATAACCAGCGGAATAACTCCGCCCTCAATAGACCGTCGATGGCCAATACTGATGTCTCAGCACCGATTCAGATGTACATGGATGGTCTGCGCTCAATGGACGAACAGATGAGAAAAGCCCATCGGCAGCAGTCCCTTTTCATTGCATTGAACGGCTTTACTTCTGCTTGGGTACTAGGATCAATGCATGAAATGATGACGATACTAGGGTACGCCTTCGCCACATTCCATGCAGTTGCTGCACTTCTATTCTCAAGGAGAGCAAATATGATTGCAATGAGGATTGGACAGTTGTCATACATAATCAGTTCAACTGTACTCTTCCTATTCGGAGCACTCTGGTTGTCTTCTGGAATATTCATTGATGGATTTCTACTTCTCATCCTAGGGATTTTCGGAGTCATCCGTACACGCAGAATTGAGGATCCCCGATACCGTTCGTGGTACACATCAGGTTCGACGGGTTTAGCTCAGAGCATGCTTGCACGTTCCAATGAGGTAATCGCCAGTTGCCCCTCATGTACGAGTCTGCTTGCAATCGTTGTAGAACAAATGACACCTCACGATGTCTGTCCACACTGCGAACAGCCTCTAGTCCCATCAGCACGAAACCAAGAAGAGCAGGAATAATTGCTCATCGAGAGGCTAGGGTTAGCGAAGACCACATGTCTGTAGGCACTTCCATGGACAGGCGAAGTCCGCCGAGAGCACCGAGCATTACGGGGTCATCAACGACTTGAACTGTGCATTCACCGATATCGCCGAGGCGATCTTCAATCATGATGTTCAGGCCCTTGATTCCTGATCCACCCCCAGCAAGAACCATGTTGTTACGGAACTCATTGTGGAACTCGGGGTTACTTGAGGAAATCAATGCCTTCACATTGGCAACGATCGGATCGACGATTGACTCACAAGCTCTCTGGATGCAATCGGTGATGTCTAGTGACATTGCCTTTCCTTCGATACTAAAGTCGACAACAATCGGCGCATCGGGCATTGCAGTGCGGACGAAGGAATACTGCTGCTTCCAACGGCGCGCCATGTCCTTGGTGACCTGTGCGCCAGCGTACTTCTTCTGGACCTCTGCGATGAGTGTATTATCGATATGATCGCCAGCATAACTAGTATGCATCTGGTCATCGGGGCCGGGAATAGTACCGTATACTCTAGCGATATCACAAGTTCCAGCACCTATGTCGATGACGATTGTGTGGCCAATCATGTCAAGAGCGTAAGCAACTGCGAAAGGCTCAGAGATAATCATGGCGGCGTTAACGCTACCAGATGCAGCATCGAAAATCGCTGTCTGATCAGTGAATGATGCTTCAGCTGGAGCGCCGATGACGGCAACAACGTTGTCGTAATCTTCGGGGTCACCAAGATTGATCAGGTGATTGATGAAATGTGCAATGAACTTCTTGTCCTCAGGTGTATCCTTGATCACACCGTGCTCGAGAGGGCGATACAAGTTCAGAGCAAGACGGTTCTTCAGTGCCTCTTCACCAAAGAGAACATCCTTGCCCAACATGTTGCGAGCAATCGGGTCCTTAGGGGTGCCAACAACAGTGAGGACTTGTTCCTCATGGCCAGCACTCGAAGTCAAAACGGAACGGAAAGTTCCGAGGTCGATTCCAATGTATAGGTCGTTGTCTCCAGCCATGTATCCATCACCTTGGAAGGAGGGCTATGTGTGGCAGTATATGAACAGCGCGACGTGATTAGACCCACGACTGACAGGGTTCACACCACCATCCACCGTGATCTGGGAGATAGGCAATCATGCCATGGCATGCGGGACACTCTTTGATGACCCCGTTGCCAAATCGATTGATGAGAAGCTGCATATGCTGCTCGTCTGTGATACCAAGATTTGATCTCATAATCCACAGAAGTTCATCTTCTGAGGGTGTGATGACGCCATCATCGAGAACAAGCCCGAGCATCTCACGATAGTCCTCAATCGTCATCATAGCATCTACATCGATAACACGGCCATCCCGTTCTAGGAGCATGTTCTTGCCACCTGGATCGTCCACGAAGATTACGACACTTCCAGGATTGATACTGGCATCACGTGGCTCAAACACGATTGTATCATCAACACCCTCTGCATGAACGATTGTGGATTTGCGATTGATGATGGATGCAATGTTTCGACATGTATCGGAGATTGTACGACCAACGCGCCAACCTCTGTCGTCACGAGCATCCATGCTGTAGAACTCGGTATCCTGACCAGGGTATTCGATACGGATTTCCTCGCCACCATCGAACTCATTTCCGAGCACTGAGATGATGGCGAGGTCTGTTCCGACGATGTTGTCCTCTGCATCGAAGGAAATCATCAGCGGCTTGCGCTCATCTTCAGCCGCGTTGAAAGTACCTACCAGTCCATCCATCCATTTATCCTGTAAACGACCAAGAGTCGCTTCTTGCTCATTGCTCAATTGAGATTCGATACCAAGGACACCGCGAAGACTTCCCTTCTCAAGTTCCTGCTTGAACTCCTCGACCTTCTTCTGCTCATCATGGATTGTCTCGCGTTTCGGGCCAGAAGATACAGCGTTTGGATCTGGCCATTCGTATTCACATCGAACGCACTTAAGGTAGCCTTGAATGCTCGACGGTTGAGCATCCCCCCCACATCGAGAACAGTCGCCGTCCTCATCGACTTGGAGATTCTTCGTCGCCTCTTCTCGACCACGTCGGTTGAACATCAGTGGCCTACATGAGGCGGCACACATAGGCGTTGCGCAACATCAGATGCGTTCAAGAATTGTAGCAATTCCCATCCCGCCCCCGATACACATAGTTGCTAAGGCATATCTGCCACCGGTTCTCTGGAGAAGGCTTGCAGACTTACCCATGATACGTGCACCTGAGGCGCCCAATGGGTGACCAATTGCGATGGCTCCCCCATCTAAATTGATATTCTCCACAGGTAGATTCAATTCATCAATACATGCAATTGATTGACTTGAGAACGCTTCATTCAATTCAATGACATCAAGATCGTTAACAGTAATTCCAGCACGACTGAGAGCAAGTTGAGTTGCTGGAATTGGACCAAGGCCCATCTCATCAGGATGGACCCCCGCTACTGCTGCAGATACAATACGCGCCATCGGACTGAGCCCATGCGAATCAATTGCCTCCTGTGAGGCAATCAAGCTGAAAGAGGCCCCATCGGTTAGAGGTGAACTGGTCGCTGCGGTGACAACTCCTTCCTCGGCGAATGCCGGCTTTAGTCCTGCCATGGCCTCTAAAGAAGATTCACGCATACAACCATCGACATCAACACCGTAGGTTACATCAGATGAACAAACGGTAGCGACTTCTTCGTCTAGGAGGCCTTTCTGCTTCGCAAGGATTGCCTTCTGGTGACTAGCGAGAGCAAATTCCTCCTGACGCACTCTAGAAATCGAATAGCGTTCTGCGACATTTTCTGCTGTGAGCCCCATACTGATGTAAGCATCAGGCATAATTTCCTCGAGGAACGGCGAGGGAGAACGATTGAAGCCACCTCGTTGAATACGGCTCATCGATTCAACGCCTCCGCAGAGGAACATATCGCCCCATCCACGTGAGATCATTCCTGCAGCACTATGCATTACCTGCATCGACGACCCACATAGACGATTTGTGGTCATTCCAGGAATATTGGGTGGCCCTTTGAGGTAGTGTGTGACAATCCTCCCAATATTGAGTCCCTGCTCCCCCTCTGGATAGGCACAACCAATCATCACATCATCGAGATCAATAGGATTCACGCCTGTGCGTTTCAACAATTCAAAAGCAACCTGCCCTGCAAGATCATCTGGACGGACGTCCTTCAGAGCCCCCCGGTGTGCGCGAGTAAACGGGGACCGGACGTAGCCACAAATGTAGGCGTCCATGGACTTGGGGCAACACCGCGTCGAATGAATATGCCGAATAAAGTCAAGCAAAGGGATGCAATCGTCTTATCTATGGCCAAGGATTCGCAGGATTCGTTCCCATGATTCGTGAATGCAACGTCCACGGCTACTTCTCTGACGACAACCTCTGCCCCGTATGCAATTCCGAAGGGAAATTCATCATGCGTACAGGCGAAAGAGAAAATCTAGGTCGGCGGCTCGCTCGAGTATGTAGACACGACCCGGACCGTTACGGCCTTGAAATGGACATCAACGGCTGGGTAGATATCCGTGAATTCGTAGAGGCTCTGCGTGACAAGGAGCAGCGAAGGTTTGGCCGCTGGTTACGCCCGCACCACATCAAGGCTGTAGCCGAGTGTGATGGGAAGGGACGATACGAGGTCCGTGGCAATACAGTTCGAGCAACCTATGGACACACGGTTGAGATTGAACTTGACCTACCTACCGACAATATTCCCAACGCCCTCTACTTCCCCTGTGGGGACGACGAGCTTGAGGTCTTGATGGATATTGGCCTACTACCTGGAGACCGAAGCCACGTCCACCTCTCACAAACAATCGACAAGGCAGTAGAAGCAGGCCGCCTTGGAGGAAAGAAATTGAAGCGACCCATTATTCTCGAGATTGATACTGCTCGTATGATTGCAGACGGCGACTCAGTCTGGCGTGCAGGCACCACAGTATATCTCGCAGAGAAGGTCGCGCCACAGTATCTCGATCGAATCGAAGAAGATCATGATGACCTAGCTCACCACGTAGCTCAATGGGACGAAGAAGAATGACCCTCAAGGCCTGTGACCACAGGCTGGACAAAACTCAATGTCTGCCTCTAACGGAGCATCGCACTTAGAGCAGCCATCACCGTCTACGCGCTCAATAGGTCTCGATTCAGCGGCTTCAATTAGGCGCGCTGATGAATCAACTTCTTCGAATACTCGACTCTTGAGTTCCTCTCTAATTTCTACTGCTGCCGAGAAGTCTAATGCCTCTTGGAGTGCAGCATCTATTCGCACTCGAACACGCTCACGTTCATCGGGATCAACGATTGCATCGAGATCGTTTCTACGCGCCTGCAGGTATCGCCGGAACTCATCGATGGTGGGCGCCATGCCCTGCCGAACACTGTGGAACGGATGAATATGTGTGCGCACCATCATCAATGAGAAATCCCTGGGAAGGCTATGGTCGAGAGACGACGAGCCGTCATCAAGCTTGGCGGAGGTCTCATCACTGTGAAAAATGGCCTTTGCGAACCCGACTATGATTCAATCCAAATTTCGACAGAAGCAATTGCCCAGCTTGTTAACCAAGGTTGGCAGATTTCGCTCGTCCACGGGGCCGGTTCCTTCGGACATGCGAAGGCGAAACGATGGCGATTGAATGAAGGGGAAATCAATGCAGACCTTGGAGAGGAAGACGGGATTTCAAACCAGAAAGAGGCCGTTTATGCTGTCCAAAGAGATATGATGGCACTCAACGAACTAGTAACAGAAGCTTTGTCCGATCATGGAATCAAAGCGATTACACATCACCCGCACCAATGGGCACACGGTACAGGTGCTGAATTCACAGGTAATCTCGACTTCCTTGGTAAGACTCCTGTAACCATCACGCACGGAGATGTCGTCGATGTTAGAGACAAAGGGTTCGGGATTCTTTCTGGAGATGACCTCATGTTCCGTATTGCGACAGAATGGGAAGGAGTCGAATCCTGTATTTTCTGTCTCGCCGATTGTGATGGGATTCTTACACATCCGCCCGGCCACCCTGATGCCACGTTACTCAACACTTGGGATTCATCTATCGGCTTTGGAGGACGTCATGAATCAGAAATTGATGTTACAGGAGGTATCGACTACAAGGCCCAGCGTGCCGCAAGTATCGCAGAAATTGTACCACAAGTTTGGTTTGTCGACGGACGATACTCCTCTCGTATTGTTGATGCATGCAATGGGTTGAACACAATCGGCACACGCATCCTCAAATCTCCCGTTCGATTATAACCCGGGAACAACGCAGACAGAAAAGAGGGAGTCAAAATGGCTGGTGACGTGCTTGAGGGGGAAGACCCTGAACAAGCCGACATGATGGATGAGATGTGCATACTCGTAGATGAAGAAGACATGCCCATCGGATCTGCTAGCAAGTTGGATTGTCACCGAGGTGCAGGCTTGCGTCATCGCGCATTCTCCGTTCTGATTTTTGATGACCAAAACCGTCTGCTCCTCCAAAAAAGAGCCAGTGACAAAATTACCTTCCCAGGCGTCTGGGCGAACTCGTGCTGTAGTCACCCTCTAGATATCAACGGAGAGCGTGAAACAGATGATGCCTCAGGTGTCAGGAACGCTGCAGTAAGAAAGATGGAACAGGAATTAGGGATTCCCATGGGTAATATACCTCAGGAATCTCTTCAATTTGTTACACGCATGGAGTACGAAGCACGAATGAACGAGGTTTGGGTTGAACACGAAATCGATCATATTCTCGTGACTCGAGCAAATGTCGAAGCGAATCCTAATCCGAACGAAATCGATGAATGTCGTTGGGTAACTCAAGACGAACTTGAAGACATGGTCAAGGCCCACAACAATGGTGAATTGGTAATAGCGCCTTGGTTTGATCTGATTCGAATCAATCTACTGAAAGATTGGTGGGGTGACATAGACGATATGTCGAAACATGTCGACGGAGTAATCCATCGATTCATTCAAGAAAGGCCAGATCGTGCAGGACTCTCAATGATGGAGAGGCATCGGGTTGCAGCGGAACAATGTATCGCTCGAGCAATCGAAAAGAGTACTGAGCCACGTCTCGCAGGCGCTATGATGCACCTCATCGAGGGTGGAGGGAAGCGACTTCGTGCTGTTCTTCCAAGCCTTGTAGGTGAGGCTGTAGGGCACCACCACCCTGGACATCACGACCTTGGAGCCGCCATTGAAATCATCCACAACTTCACACTCGTCCATGACGATATAATGGACAATGACCCTATTCGACGAGGGCGTCCTGCGGTCCATATCGCCTACGATATGCCTACGGCAATCAATGCAGGGGACGCAATGCTTGCTCTCGCCTTCGAAATGATTGCAGAATCCAAGGACATACGTGGCGAGATGATGCGAGATCTAGTACGGGTAATTGGGCGCATGGTACGAAATGTCTCAGAAGGACAACAAATGGACATGGATTTCGAGAATCGAGAGGATCTGGTATCCGAGGAAGAATATCTTCGGATGATTGGTGGAAAGACAGCAGCCATGTTTGAGACCTGTGCTTTGACTGGAGCTATGCTCGCAGGTGCTTCTACCGATATCCAAGAGGCTTGTCGAAAGTGGGGCCTAGAGACCGGACTCTGCTTCCAGTTGATGGACGATATAATCGACATTACGGGCGATACTGAGACACTTGGTAAGCCTGCTGGAAGTGACGTATTGGAGGGGAAGCGGACACTAATGGCGATTCATGCACTAAGGCAAGACCCTGCATCTCTCCCTACATTTCACGCAATCTTTGGAAAGGGGGAATCTGGCAAGGACTTGCTCTCGAAGGCAATTAAGGAAATGGAATCGGTTGGCTCAATCGATTATGGGAGGACGCGGGCCATGGAGCACCATGCTACCGCCCATGTGCACCTCGCAAAACTCAAAAAATCCGAGGCTAGAGTAATTCTTGAGAATCTTACTGACTGGCAATTAGAACGTATGTCTTGAATCGGCCTAGTTCCGGTGGCTCAATGAGGATGCTTTCACAATCCGAATGATTATCCCTATTCAGGTTAGGCGCGTAATTAATGCAGAGAACTGTTGCAATACTGGTCGTTATTGTGATGCTGTCCCCTTACATTGGGTGCCTCAGTGAAGATGAAAATCAAGAATCTGAAATCTATGGGTGCAATGATTCTACTGCACTCAATTACAACCTTAATGCAACCAATGATGATGGTTCATGCTATTACGTAATAGAAGAGAATCAAGACCAAAACAACGTGCTAACGGGTTGTACCAATCCCAAAGCGCGTAATTTCATCGCGAATGCTACTGAAGATGATGGAAACTGTGACCTCAGCATGAATGTCATCCTGATGATTGGTGATGGCATGGGGTGGGAAATGGTTCGAGCTGCAGCGATTTATAGCCAAATTAACTCTGGTACCCAGGGGGATTTACTAACAGATTTCTACACCTCAGGTAAAGGAAATGGTCTTGCAATGCAAGAATTATCTGGTTTTCAAATTGCTACAACCTACTCAACAACTGTTGATGGATCCAAGAAGAATAGCCTACGTGTTGATACTGGAAGCAATACACCCACTGCAAGTGAAGACTATCGAGATATTGAGTTCGATCCAAGGGCGAACTTAGTTCGATACGATCCCGATCTTGGAGGGGCTTCTCCGTGGGATTCAAGATACTATCACAACGATGATTCTACTTCTTTCGATCCACTGTATATTACCTATGATTATCCCGATAGTGCTCAAACTGCAACTACGCTGATGACAGGTGTCAAGACCTTCTACAATGCAGTGGGAGTTGATCTAAATGAACGAGCCAACCCGAGTTTAGGAGATATTGCTTCAGGTAAGGGGATGTGTGTAGGAATTAGTTCCAATGTACCAATTACACATGCAACCCCTGCCTCAGCATTCGCGAAAATAAACAGTCGATATCGTTTCCATGATGGATCTATTTCTAATTCAATGGTTGGTGATGATGTACTCTCTTGGTATGATAATTCAGATGGAATCAATATATTGTTAGGAACTGGAAACCCAAATTCCCATGTTAGCGATTTCTATGTACCTTCATCATATCTCGATGAATTTACATCGAACTCGAACAATACTCTACTACTTAACAGCCCAAATTCAGCAGATACTCTTCATTCTGTAACATCAGCATATGATAGTGCATCTGATGGGAAAATCTTGGGATTGTATGGAGGGATAGGACAAGCCAATCTTCCATATTCAGGCGCCAATGGTTCTTATGATCAAACGGGATGGGGGCTCAATCTCAAAAATGGCCCTCCATCGGATATTTCCAGAGATTACGGACCACTTACAAAAGAGGAATATATCCTAAAAGAACGCGATGAAAATCCAACTCTTGCTGAAATGTCAGCAAGTATGTTAGAGGCCTGTGGAGATGATGAACAGGGATTTTTCTTAACGATTGAATCTGGCGACATCGATTGGGCCGCCCATTCCAACAATTTGGATGCTTTAATCGGTTCAGTCATCGATTTTGACAAGGCAGTCGCAACAGTTGTTGATTGGATAGAACAGAACGGAGGTTGGGAAAGAAATATGTTAGTAGTCACTGCAGATCATGACCACTATCTGACACTGACTGATAGTTTCCCAGAATTAATTCGAAACGACAACGCTTTGAATCTCACACTTGGAGGCAATGTGGAGGAAATGGGGCATTTTTGGGGACCGAGTAAATCAGATCCATATGGTGGTCAAAGCCACACAAATCGACCCGTCCCAGTATATTTCCAAGGAGATTGTTCACAAATTATAGATCAGAGCGTAGGTGAGGGATTCGATACCTACGGATATTACGCATCAGGAGTTCCTGAAATGATAGATCAAGTCCACATTCATCTGGCTATGAAAGCCTCATTGATGGGCCATTGTGTTGATTGATTCTGGACCAGTGCAAAGGTGATTTCAGAGGCCAAAAGTGAACCCTGATTTTACCTTCTCAGTAAGTTGAGGAACAACTTCGCGGTAGTCCCCAATGATGGCTGCATCTGCAGACTGAACCATCGTGCATGATTCATCCGTATTTACTGCAACAATCCGTTCACTATCCTTCATCCCGGCAGTGTGTTGAGGTGCACCACTAATTGCAACAGCGACGTAAACTGGAGGACGGATGCTCTGACCAGTCTGACCAATCTGACGCGTGCTTGGCGCATGACCTGCATCAACAGCAGCTCGACTTGCACCCCATTCTGCATCCAATCCCTGTGCCTTGAGAGCATCAACAAGATCGTGAATTTCTCGGAACCCAGTCTGTCCACATGGAATTCCACCGGCGACAACAATCTTGCAGTGCCCTAAATCGACGCGCTCGCCTCCGCCTCTGCGGACATCCATCACTTCGACAGAGAAATCTCCATCCTGCCAATCCGGAGTAAAGGCCTCCACATCACCAGTTCTTGAGGAATCGGACGCAGGAGCAACGAAAATACCAGGGCGAGCTGTTGCCATTGCAGGAGCCCACAACTGTTCGGGGTTAGACATGATACAGGCTAACTTCGATTCACCGAAGGATGGTCGATGAGCCTCAAGCATGTGAGTTGTGACTGATTTTGTCTTGCGGTGGTAGAATGGACCGACGCTTAGTTTCGTGCAATCGGCTGTAACGCCCGCATCGACACGACTTGCAACCCGTGGAGCAAGATCGCGACCAGTCGTTGTAGCACCCATGAGGAGAATCTCAGGGCGATGTACATTTGTCAGATAATCTGAGAGGGCACGCGCATATGGGAGGGTCGTGTAATGCTCTAATCGAGCATCTTCAACCACAATCACCTTGTCAGCTCCAAGGGATATGAGATCCTGTGGAGCATCACCTACAGAATGGTGGATGAGAACGGCAGAGAGAGTTACGCCTAGATGATCTGCCATCTCGCGCCCTGGCCCCATTAGTTCTCGGCCAACATTGAGAAGATGCCCATCCACCATTTCTGCGAAGACCATGACTCCTTCTGACGAAGTAGCATCACTGAACCTCTGAACAGTTGCGTCCTCTGGCCAGTCACTCATTGCCATCCCTCCACGACGCCAATTAGGCCATCAGAATCGGTTAACTGAAGATCACGAGAGGCTTTCTCTACCCTTGGAGCAGCAGCAACTATCGTTGGAGATCCAGCAAGGCCGATTTTCGTGCCTTCAAGTTCAACATCATCTGCTGAAAGAAGTCGGAATATTGGCGCACCTTCCTTGAATGTGTCTTTGCCACGTTGGTCCTTTGTGACATGCTTCTTGACAGCAACTGCTGCCTTCATGTTACGGCCACGTAGAGGAGCGGCTGTCGGTGCAATGGAAAGCATACAAGGTAGTGGCATACTTAGATCCATACTACCACCTTCGACGATTCGACGAACCTTTGCCGAACCATCCATAATCTCACAGGTCTCTACAAGAGTCACCTGAGGTATGCCAAGGTTTTCTGCGACTTGACTTGGTACGTGTGCAGTATCTCCGTCGGTAGTCTGACGACCGCCCATGACAAGCCAATCATTACGCTCTGAACTGTAACCAATATGCTTGAGAGTCCCAGAAAGAGCGTATCCTGTAGCCCAAGTATCAGAACCACCGAGTTTTCGATCGGAGAGAAGTACTGTTTCATCCACTCCGCGCTCCATCGCGGTAATGTGAGACATCTGGAAATTCGGAGGACCCATAGATACGACCACTACGCGGCCACCATAGGCGTCCTTCATCGAGAGAGCCATCTCAAGAGCATGCTGACAGTCCTGATTGATCTGACTTGGAGCGGATGCACGGTCCAATGTGCCTTCAGCGGTTACGCGCATCTCCTTCGGCTTGGGAACCTGCTTCAACAGCACAACAAAATCCATCATCAACACTTCCCAATCGGAATATTTGCAGCCATCTGAAACCGGCATTTGAACTCTATGTATTCAGAATTCTTAGCTCATGTCGCGACAAGAGCAATCCATGCAACGCCCCCAAAGACAACCACATCGAGAATCGCATGACACGCCCATGCTGGCCAAATGGAACTGTGACGATGATAAAGGAAGGAAAATGCCGCACCCCCTATAGCGACAGCAGCAGCAGCGAGCAAGGCTATCCACAATGATGGAGCAACGAGGGCCACTGCCACAAAATGATGAAGTGTGAACGCAACAACTGAAATCGCCCCAACACGAATTGGATAATCTCCTATGATTGAAGCCGCCTGATTTGTGATAAACCAACGATACACATACTCCTCAACAACGCTATTGATGAAGACCCAGAATAGGATGGCTGCAATCACTTTGGGCCAAGAATCGAGGCCTACTTCTCGAATAGACGCACCTATCTCTACGAGATTGATATGAGGCCTTGCTGCAAGGAAAGTTACGAAGAGTACTGTTGAAAGTGCCCCCCCAAGTAGAATCCCCTCCAACCACGGCCGTAGGCCTGAATCCTCAGCAAGAGGTGAGAACCCGAATTCACCCTGATCGAATCGCCGATGCCAGAATGCTGGGAATGCTACAATCCATACCTTGCAAATCATCCAGATGACAAGCCCAATCAGAGCATATACAGCAATATCAGATTCTGCAAGTACACCATTTGCAAGGACACCTATTGAAGGAGCAGGAATTAGGAGTAATAATGCCCACATCGGCTTTTTTGGACCGATATCCACAATCCTCTCTGACACCTAGGGCCCTTTCAATAATCCGCATTACGGTGGGGCAATCGTCATAGACGGAACCTCAGCATTCGCGGGCATGACAACTCAAGCGCCTATACGAGTTGCCGTCACTGGAGCGGCTGGAAACATTGGATACGCCTTATTGTGGCGAATCGCAAGCGGTGATTGCTTTGGATCCAATCAGCCAGTAATTCTTCAGCTACTGGAAATCCCCCCTGGAATGCAGCGTCTCGAGGGCGTAATCATGGAACTAAGGGACTCTGCATTTCCACTGGTGCACGACATCGTAGGCACGGATAACGCAGAAGTTGCATTCAACGAAGCAGATGCAATCTTCCTTGTCGGATCACGCCCGAGAACTAAGGACATGGATCGATCCGATCTTGTCGCTGCCAATGGACCAATCTTCGTAGGTCAAGGCAAGGCAATTGATGCTGTAGCTTCTCGCAAGGTGAAGGTGATTACTGTTGGCAACCCGTGCAATACCAATGCACTAATTGCCTCTGCAAATGCACCAAGCATCCCTCCTCGGCAGTTCACAGCTATGACTCGCCTCGACCAAAATCGCGCGGTCGGACAAATGGCAGAACGTGCCGGCGTTCCAGCCTCAGAAGTTCAAGACGTATTCATTTGGGGAAATCATGCCAATACGATGTACCCTGACCCCTCGATGGCGACAATTGGTGGCAAATCAGCGACTGAAGTATTCGATGAAGAATGGCTTCAAGGTGAATTCCTCAATACTGTCTCAACACGTGGAAAGGCGATTATCATGGCTCGTGGAGCATCTTCCGCCGCATCTGCTGCTTCGGCTGCTGTAGACCATATGCGCGATTGGTGGCAAGGGTCAGATGGACGCATTGTTTCCGTCGCACTCCCTTCAGAGGGCTGGTATGGAGTACCCGAGGGGATTGTGTTTAGTTTCCCATGTCGATGTGAAGGTGGAGAGGTGATTGTGGTTGACGACCTTTCGGTTGACACATTCGCACAGGCGAAAATCGATGAAAATGTAGCGGCACTCCTCAGTGAACGAGAGGCTGTAAGTGACCTTTTGTAGGCAACAGGCCAATTTGGAACGTTGAATTAATCGTCGGGTTGATGACGGGGCGCTACTACCCAGTATCATGGATGGCGAGGTGTACCTCCATCTCGAACACGACGGGAAGATTCTCCTCGTAGACGAGCACGGACAAGGACCTCAGATTCCATTACCGGGTAGAACAGAAACTGGCCCCAATGGTTGGCTACTTCGTCTTCCATCAGAAGATGAAGTCCGAGATATGGGATTTGAATGGGATGTGAAGCGAACCAATCGAATGGACAATGGAAAAACAATCCATGTCGTCAAATATGGAACACCCCGTATTGAGTGGCCTGCAAACTGGGCATGGAAAGACCATGTAATCTCAGATTCAGCTGTACATCCATTAGCTAGAGAATCCGTCTACAGAACGATTCACCGATTGGTTGCCAAAGTCATTATCCGAGACCCAGAGGGCAATGTACTCCTTGGGAAAGTGCTTCGGGGACACTTCACAGGATTCTGGACTCTACCTGGTGGCTACCTAGATTATGCTGAACATCCAAGAAACGGAGCAATTCGAGAAGCTTACGAGGAGATGGGAATCGATATCTCAATTGCAGATCCAATGGGTGAATCAGGAGATGCATTACCTGGAGACGACTTTTGTCACATCCAGGAACGGATCTTCAGTAGCGAGGGAATCCAATATGTCTCCTTCACATACCTTGTTGATCTCAACCAACGACCTGAGCTTAAACCGAAACCTGATGAAATTGAGGAGGGGGAGTGGTTTACTCTAGATGAGGCAATTCAACGTGCCGCATCTCAATTTGATGAGGAAGCCCTAAAGGCATTGAAGAATCTAGAGGGAAGAGCATGAACGGATTCGAATTAGTTCGTAGACACCATATCCGTTTGATTGTGGGAATTGGTGTATTCACAGCAATCCTCACTCAAATCTTGATGCAAACAGGAGGAGGTGAACGTGATGAGATATTCGACCTTGGAGATTCACTCGCACCTTTCATCGATTCTTTTGTGTTTGAGGGGCTTCCTTCCTTTATCTCCTCAGGGGGCATCTACGAACCGGAAATTCATCTATTCAAGATTGGATTTACCATTTGTGGACTGCTTTCTACATGGTTGGTCATCAGAATGGGAAGAAGAGGGGGGCCATTGAATAAGAATGGAACTTGGTTTGAATATGTCGCAACAGGCATAGGCGTTACAAATGGCATCTGCCTTATGCTACTTGTTCATCTACCGTTCACAGTGTATCCACTCTCCCATCATATCCTTGCTGTGATCATATTTTCCAGTGGCCTTGTTTGGATTCTCGCTGCTCACTGGATAATAGGCGAAGATGATGACACAGGACTTGTGTTTAGTTTCCCTGCAAGAGATGTACGACGCTGGAGTTTGATACTTGGTATCGGATCTGGCATCTTGATTGGCATTCCCTTTTTGATGATGTATCTTGAATTAGCTGCAATCCTTGAATGGGGGATACTTGCGGGTCTACAAGGTGGCCTGCTATCGATGGAAGGATTACTTGACAACTCAGATTGAATTACAATCCAAGAATAGTTCGAGCGGCATCAAGGGCCGCATCGAGACCATTGGGATTTGATCCACCGGCTTGAGCGAATGTTGGACGACCTCCGCCACCACCCGAAATATGCGGGGCTATCTCACGAATTAGCGAACCAGCATCAACCCTGTTAGTCGCTTCTGTTCCCTCGGTGACTGCAGCAAGTAATTTTCCTCCTCCATCTCGACTGCCTAGGACTGCAATAGTTGGATTTGAAGGGTCTAAGGTGAGCTCCTTGACCATAGCTTGCATCTGCTTCATACCACCATCGACTTCCATTACAACAATTCTAACCCCATCTACCTCTGTGGTTCCGCCATCACTACCAGAGGTACGAAGTCTGACAATCTCTGCTTCTAGAGCTTCGATTCTCTTCCGCTGCTCTTTCCATTCATTGAAGAAACGCCCTACTGTAGCCGGGAGATCATCCGCTTGAACACCAAGAACATCAGCACTACGCGACAGTAGATCCTCCTGTTGCTTTGCATGTTCTCGTGCTGCCGAACCTGCAAGAATGTGGAGTCGTTCTACTCCATCTTGCACAAGATTCGAACGGATGACACGGACGTAATCCACCATGCCTGCATCATCGTGATGAGTACCTCCACATGCCTGAACATCGAATTCACCAATACGAATCACACGAATTTCAGAATGCTTTGGGGGTCCGCCCTGATAGAGTTCGAAACCAAAGTTTGCATCAGCTTCAGCGCGAGGAATTAGTAACTTCTCCACAGTCGGACTTGAAGCAACGACTTCGTTTGCCAAGTCCTCTATTGCATCTAGTACCTCGCGCTCAAGACGACTGTGATGAGTGATGTCAAGACGTGCGTATCTAGCACCTTTGTTTGACCCGGCTTGCCAAATATGATCTCCTAAAATCTGACGAGCGGCACCTCCTACAATGTGAACAGCAGTGTGGTGATCCATAAGTTGCTTCCTTCGAGACCAGTCAATTTCACCCTGAACCGAACCAGTCGCCAGAGGTCCATCTGTCAGATGTAAGATTACATCACCATCGATTTGGACATCAACAACTCGTACTGAGGCCGACCCATCTGAAAGAATACCATGATCTGAAAGTTGCCCCCCGCCCTCAGGGTAAAACAAGGTACGATCGAGAACTATAGCATGCGTCGCATTGCCAAGAGATTCAGAGCCTGTTGAAATAGCATCAATTCCTTCAATGCAAGAGAGTACCTTCGCATCAAATTGGACTGCTGCAGTGTCATCATAGAATGAACGTATAGTAGCAGGATGACCCGCTCCAAGCCCGGTTCCATCACCACCCTTGCGCTTTGCAAGCATCCTGACTTGCTCTGCATGACGAGCAGCCATATCCGCAGCAAAACCGACAGGGACGGTTACATTCGGCCAACCTGCCTCGTATGCAATACTGACAACCATCTCTGGTTGCAAACCACGCTCCTCAGCGAGCCGAAACAAAATCTCAGAGGGAACCTTGTTAGCATCTGAAGGAATATCCTTGAACGCCGTTCTTACAGCAGCTTGTCCTGCTCTAAGCATCTCACGATATCGTAATTCCTCTAAAGCAAGAATCGTTAGGATATTCTGACGTGATTTAGGTTCAATCGAACCGGACAAATTGACATCGATGTGATGAGCACCAATTTCATCGAGACCAATTGTAAGTCCAAGATCGTCCTTCATACGGCATGCGCGACGTGCCATCATCCTAGCGAGATATCCGGCCTTTGCATTGGATGGAACTAGGCCATCATTGAGCATGTTACACAAAGCATGCATATGATCAGGGATAGCATAGATGGAAGAGAGTGGCTCTGTGATTGATTTCAGCGTAGCCACATCAAGAGAGACATTTCGTTCCGAAAGGCGTTCAATTAATCGGACGTACAACGCATCTACATCTGTTCCAACATCAATATTCAAAATCCCTGCAAGACGACTAAGTTCCGCTAACAGTAAATCCACATCTACATCGCCAAGTGTACTCAAGCGTTCATCAAAAGATGAAAGTTCACGAAGCCATGAAACGGTCTCTGGATAGATAGCCTCGTAAATCGTTGGGGTGCCAGCAGCAGCCCAACAAAAACGCTCTAATCCATAACCTGTATCTATGATCTGTAATGGCATCTCACTATATCGAACACCCTTAATTTCAACATCACCGGTCTCGTCTTCTTTGAGATTCATGAAAACAAGAGTAGCTAGTTCAAGACCGCCAACAATGACTTCAACAGCCGGACCGGCATTCCCTCCACCTGACCACGGATTCTCAACATAACTAATCTCCATGGGATCGATTCCGAGAACCTCTGTAAAGAGCACATCACAGAAACGGATTGTCTCGTTTATCCAGTAGTGAATATCACCATCCTGTGGACGATTAAAGCAATGATGAGCCATCATCTCGAAAGTTGTAAGATGACGGCCCGAACGGCCTACTGCAGCCACATCAGTTAGACGGATACAGGGCTGAGAGATAGTCAATGGATTGGCAGGAGGAGGGACTTCTCCGGAAGTAACATGAGGTTGGAAATCTGCAATACTGGCGATTGTAAGATGAATATCGTCACGCCATCGAGCTATTACTGGGTAGGGGGCTACTCGTAAATGGGACCTTTTCTCGAAGAATTCTAGGAATGCCTCGCGCATCGCATCCTTCAACGCCTTACCCCTTTGATCAAATCCCTTGATAATCGGTGCGCCAATGAAAGTGTATTCATCTTCATCCGTGTCACCGGAAGTCGTCCTATCCTCATCTCTTGTCCAGAACCAAAGTTCCGATACTCGACAGCGAGTTCGAACGAATCCATTCTCGTGGAAGTATGGGGCATCGATATCTCCGAACGCCATGGCCTCACCTCGATATCCCTTGGACCCGACCGAAGCACTTCAAGGCCACCCGAAATCCAGCCATTAAGTGGGCGAACCTTCCGCAATCGACTTGAAGCGACACCATATCGTCAGAACATGGATGAGCCCGAATGGCGTAATCATGCGATTCGGGAAGATGAAGTTACGATTCGAATCAAGAAGCATGGGCAGATGCTAACTGATGCCCGCATGATTGCGGATGAGGCTCAGTGGAATGACCTGAGCGACGATAGATCTCCTCAACAGGTTGTCAATACGGCAAGTTTGCCAGGCATAGTAGGTGACGCTTGGGCCATGGCTGATTGGCACTACGGATATGGATTCCCTATTGGGGGCGTTGTTGCAACAGACATCGAAGCAGGAGAGTTAGGAGGAAGTATTTCTCCTGGAGGCGTCGGATTCGACATAAACTGTGGAGTGCGCCTTCTATCCATTGATCTACCGAAACCCGAGGGATCTAATCTCAAAGAGATGGCAAGACGACTGTTCAACGCAGTGCCAGCAGGCGCCTCCTCGAAAGGAGGATGGGACCTCAAGAAACATCAGATGGATCAGATCCTATCCAGAGGTGCAGAAGCGGCCGTTGATCTTGGCCTTGGGAATGACAAGGACCTCGAAGCAATTGAGAGTAATGGATTGCTTGAATCCGAAGAGAGGAATGTATCAGAGAGGGCTATTGAAAGAGGAATGAAAGCACTCGGAACGTTGGGTAGCGGGAACCACTTCCTTGAGGTACAAGTAGTAGACAAAATCGTCGATCCGAAGGCTGCAAAATCCTTCGGCCTCGTTGAAGGAGGACTCACTGCAATGATCCATACAGGGTCCAGAGGTCTCGGACACCAGGTTTGCAGCGAACATGTCGAGGCAATCGAGTCTAAGTATCAAAAGGATGGAGATACATGGCATGCAGAATCCTGGGGGCATCGACTCCCTGATCGCCAACTAGCTGCCGCTCCGATTCATAGTAAAGAGGGAGAAGCCTATCTCGATGCGATGCATGCAGCAGGAAACTACGCCTTTGCAAATCGATCAGCGCTGACCGAAAGACTCCGACGCACTATGCGGAAGTTTTCCGGTGGCGATACCGAAGTGAATCTAATCTACGATGTAAGTCACAATATCGCAAAAATCGAGGATCATCGGGTACATGGCGTATCTTGTCGATGCTGTGTACATCGCAAAGGAGCAACTCGAGCACTAGGAGGAGACCATCCTGAACTAGCTTCTCGATTCTCCGGTGTAGGCCAACCCGTTCTCGTACCTGGAGATATGGGAACTGCCTCTTGGGTTCTCGCTGGGCCCAAGTCTGGGTCGAATCAAGCCTTCGCTTCATCCTGCCACGGAGCAGGACGGCGACTATCTAGAAAAGCGGCTCGTGAAACAATCAACGGAGAGAAACTCATCACTGATCTCCAATCGAAAGGGATTGAAGTTCGAGCACGGACACCGCGAGTCATCGCGGAAGAGGCTCCTAATGCGTACAAAGATGTAGACGACGTGATTCGTCTTACTTCCCAAGCAGGACTCGCCCGACCTGTCGCCCGTCTGACTCCAATCGCTGTCATCAAGGGATGATGGATTAAGCTACCTTTGATCGGTACTCAATCTTGATGATGTCGTCCTGCACACCTTCCTCAATCAAGAGTGACATGTAGTCCTCAACCGGTTCACCATTGTATGTCACAACAATCTCATGTGTCTCGCCAGTATCGTATCCCATCAAGTTGGTCTCAGAGAACTCCTGACCCCATATCATGAACCAATGGCGCAATTCAATCTCAAGAGCCGTTGGTGTCTCGATATGCAGGTATGCAGTGGTACTCTGTTCGCCTGTCGTACTATGAGGCATCGGAGTATGCGTGTGGATGAAACGCATACAAGGAGAATTCAACGGGTCCTCGGGCGAACCTGCGCCAACGTCTGTCAAAGGAGAAACATGCTGCATGACGCCATTCTCATCCTCGATGAAAATGTCAACATGTATGTGGTCGTGACGAACAATTGTACCTCCTGAGTGACCACCTGCTAGGCATCCATCCTCAATCCGCTCATCATCCGTTGTGACCCCTAATCCGGGATTAAGAAGGGACACTCCTATGAATCCAAGAAATGCGATAGCCGCAGCAATCAGTATTGTCTTCTCATCCACCATGATTCTGGGAGGCACACGAGTCTTTTCAAACGAACGGCTAGAAAACAACTCAAATGCCCACACCCAAAGGCACCCCATTCTGGTGGGAAGATGCAAAACGACACCTTCGAGACGTAGATTCTGAGATTGGTAGAATCATAGATTATGTGGAGGAGCCACCACTTATTGGCGAAGGTGATATCGTCAGAACAATCTGCAACGCCGTCGTAGGGCAGCAGATCTCTGCTATTGCAGCTGATGCTATCTGGAAGCGACTCCTGGATTATTGCGGAGGAACCTTCGACCCAAAACCCATTGCAAAAATCACGGAAAATGATCTGAAGAAAATAGGGATTTCACGATCGAAGGGGCGCACTCTCGCAGGTATTGCTGAAATTTCGGAACATCTCCAAGATATAGAATGGTCCAAGATGAGTTCCGAAGAAGTCGTTGGAGAACTCAGGCCAATATGGGGAGTTGGCCCTTGGACAATCGATATGGTACGGATATTCTCCCTCCTAGATCCAGATGTACTACCAATAGGAGATATTGGGGTCATCCGGTGTATTGAGGCAATGGAAGGGAGAGGTCCTCTCGAAATCGGAGAGATTGAACAGCGTGCTGAAATTTGGAAGCCTTTTCGAACCTGTGCCGTATGGTACCTATGGAGACAACACGACGAATCGCCGGTGCAATATTGAACATGAATTACATGCTGAAGCGGCGCTTAGGCTGATTAGGAATTGTAGGTGCGGCTCCAGACTGGATACCATCTGCTTCCTCCATGATTATTGTAAGGAGCGTGTGCACAAGTTGACGAAGATCCTCAACCTCGGACTTGAGCTCACTCATTGATGCCTCTACATTCTTTTCCTTGCCTCTCGGCTTCATCTGCACTGTCATTTCCATCCCATCTGAGGACGTTGTCCTCGAGGCTTACGCCCCTCTTTCAGGGTCTATAAACTAGAGAGATTGTTCATTCCTGATATGCCGTTTCTAACAGAAATGCGGAATCGCCGAAACGCTCTAGGAGAGCCACTGGCGAGAATTGAACTCGCGACCTACGCCTTACCAAGGCGTCGCTATACCCCTAAGCCACAGTGGCAGCGCCTCCACGAATCGGGACCTCGGTTTAATCGCTACGGAACGTGCTCATTGACATTAACAGCATTTCATATACGGATTCAAACCCACATCAACTATGATTGCATCAGAGACGTTGATATTCACGCTTGCTGGAATCGCCCTTGTACTCTCGGCGATTTTGGTTGTCAAAATAATGCGAAATCAACCAAAGACCACCCCTAATCTTTGGAAAATACCTCCAATGAATCCGGCCAGACAACGGACAAGAGTAACCCAAAAAACGCTTACTCCGCCTCCGCCCCAAATGTTTAGACAGCGTAGATGACTAGGATTTGGACCCGTTTCAACCCAATACAAAACAAAGCGGTAGCGTGAAAACTAAAACCTGACTCGGAGCACTTGCTGCCGAGATCGCATAGCCTGGTATTGCGCATGACTGGAAATCATGTGGGATTTTCCCTCCGGAGTTCAAATCTCCGTCTCGGCGCCATCATTGCATACACGGTACTTCGGCGGTGCATTCATGACCGGTCTTCACATGACCCATTCATGTCCGAAGAGGACGACCTCCAAGGCGGTGAGCCCAACGGCATGGTCAGGCTCTCTGAGATGGCTACAGTCACTGATTTCGTAGAATGGCATGAGAGCCTTGAGTGGATAGACCACATGCTAACCGATTTTTCGCATAAGATTCGGTTAGCAATCTCGAACTGGTCAGGCCTCAATCTACTCGCCTTATCACTCGCTGGGCTCGCAACCATAGCAGGCGCATGGGACTTGGGAATCGGAGAACTCGCAGGGGGAGGTGATTACCGATTCTCCGGCATAAGCATCTTCAATCCCGAATCAGGTTTGTTTGCAATTAGTTCCAGTTCCTTCTTCCTAACCATCATCTCTGGAGCCCTATGGCTAGGATTCATTGGAGTTAATTGGCAGATTTTTCCTCTAATGAGATCCCATGCAATTGCTCTGATGGCCAGTATAGTATGCGTCCAAGTTGGCATGATTTCAGCCCATGCTGGCGCACCGAACTTCCCATTTGGAACCAATGCATCTGATTTTCTAGGAATTTTCGTGGGAGAAGCAATTCTAGTATTCATCCTCATCGTCGTAATCCACCGATCTGTGACTGAAACCCGAGATTTACATGTTCAAACGCGACACCAACATCCAGACCCATACGAAATGGAACGGGCGAAGCGAGACCACAGTCTCGCAGGGTGGACATTGGCCATCTTCCTGTTCGCAGTATGTATCAACCTCGCAGGATTCGCAGGCGCAGCACATGTTGCGCAACGCCCACCGTTTGAATCCTCACGGATGTTTAGTTATCTCACATACATCCTCTTCACCATGCTCTCTGCGACTCTAATGATGCTCATACTATGGTACCCACAGTTCATGCTTGGGGGTACCACACTGACTATCGAGTCTGAAGCATCAAGAATGGCAACTGCTGCTATCGTCGACACTTCAAACGACATTGGTACATGCCCTTCATGCGGCACACCGAGTGCAGCACACATGACTGCAAATGGGATTATCGTCTCAGCTTGTAATACTCCTGATTGTAATGGAGAAGGACCGGTCAGCCAAGACTGTCCTATCTGTGAGAATCCAATATCTGCAATCATCGAATGTGCATCCTGTGGTACAGGCGCCTCAGTATCAGATCTCTTTCCAATGGAGGATGCATGGTAATGGACCCTAAGAATATCCGCAGTCAGATACCCTCGCTACAAGGCGACAGCCCCATCTATCTAGACAATGCATGTGTTACACTTCGTCCACAGAGCGTCATAGATGCAGTGACCCGATATTACGAACAGGAACCTTCCTGCGGTGGCCGCAGCGCACATAGATGGGGTATGGCTGTGACCCGAACCGAACACGCTGCGAGAGATGGAATCGCTCGACTTGTAGGCGCCCAGGGTCCAGATGAAGTGGTTTTTACTAGAAATGCAACTCATTCAATCAACGCTGTTGCACATGGAACAAAATGGGAAAAGGGTGATGTTGTCGTAATCACTGACAAAGAGCATAATTCTAACTCCATCCCTTGGAGGATGCAGGATGGCGTAGATGTCCGTGTCTCTCGAACTGATGAAGATGGACGATTCGATCTCGAGGACTTCGAAGCCATATGTGCTGATGCAGGCGACTCCCTTCGCATGGCTGCAATAGGGCACACAAGGAATCTCGATGGGACTTCGACCCCTGCAAAAGAATGTGCAAAGATCGCCCACGATCACGGAGCACAAATTCTCCTAGATGCTGCGCAATCTGTCCCGCACCAGGTAGTAGACATGCAGGAAATCGAAGCCGATTTCCTAGTATTTAGTATCCACAAGATGATGGGGCCATCTGGGATGGGAGCACTTGTCGCATCTGAGGAGGCATTCAATGGATTAAGGTCAATCGCTGCAGGAGGGCAGACAGTATCACGATCTACAATCGACGACTTTGTATTCAAGCCAGGAAGAGGCCATCTTGAGGGTGGCCTTGGCCATTACGCAGGGTACTATGGGACTGCGGCAGCAGTTGATTTCCTAAACGATTTATCCATGGAAAAAATCCACGAACATGAAGTGAAAATAAACCGAATTATCAGCGAGGGGGTACGTGACCTTGATGGCACCTCCATCATTGGACCTGATAACCCGTCAGAGCGAGGAGGAATTACCTCAATCTTGCTGGAAGGACGCGACCCTCATCAAATTGCCATCATGCTCGATGAGGGATTCGGGATTTATGCACGGAGTGGACTCCACTGTGTCGATCCATGGTTCCATGCTAATGATGCACTAAACGGCTCACTCAGATTCTCGGCCTATGCCTACAACACAATCGAAGAAGCAAAACAAACCGTGGATGCTATGGATGAATTATTCACTGCAATCCCGAGAACATAACGACCGAATCGATTTGTAGGAGGGTCTCCACCTAGCCCCGTGAATAGCGACGAGGAGGATGTGATTGATTCCATCCTTGAACAAACTGCTCCTAACAATTTAGAGGAACACTTCACCTCATCATTAGCCAATCCTGAATCTATCGAGGGCGAATTATTCGACTCTCAAAAAGGAGAAGAGGGGATTGATTCGCTTCCAAAAAAAATACTCGATGAGGCCGATATATGGTTGATGCCTTGGTGGTTCCCACCAATCAATTGGCTTAGGAAACCAAAAGTCATACTTGCATCAATAATGATTGTCTTAGCTTCATCCCTGATTGTGCTATTTCCCGAAGGTGAGATAATTCTACTCGGGCCACCTCAAGAACTCATTGATTGGCAAGAAGATCACGAATTAATGACTGGACTCGATTCATTTGTTGGATGGGACGGTAGCGGCGTAGATGTATGCATAGTGGATACAGGGATTGATCTAGCTCATCCAGATCTAAGCAAAGTCACTCTAGCCGGATGGACTGATGTGATTAATCAGGAACCTGAACCCTACGACGATGAGGGGCATGGAACGTCTATGGCAGGCATCCTTGTTGCTGATGGCGGTTTGAATGGTATCGCGAAGGGAGTGAACCTGTATATCGCTAAAGCACTCTCAAGCGACGGAAGTGGAGATGATCAAACAGTTGCTACTGCTGTGGACTGGTGCATTCAACAGGAAGTCGACATCATCAGCATGAGCCTTGGCGGGACTGCAGGACTACGCTTCTTTGGACAATCAACAGACGAGTCAGAAAACTCTGTTCAGGCTGCACTCGATGCAGGAATCTACGTAATCGCCGCGGCAGGAAACGATGGAGGTCCAGATGATGATGGCGATGTAGAGAGTCCGGGTTCGATACAGCGAGTCATCTGTGTAGGAGGCCACGATCGCACTGGAGACATGTGGGAAGGAAGCAGTCAGGGTGACAACAATGGCGGTTTCTTCCCCCCACGCCTCCCAAACAGCGACCCAGATATGAAACCAGAAATCACAGGAGGAGGACACGAGGTACCGGTTCTAATCATCCCCAGTTCCGAATTTTCCGATTATGTATGGGGTTGGTCATCTGGAACAAGTGCAGCAACGGTCTACGTCACCGGCGCATTAGCAATCACACTCCAAGGTGCACCGAACCTCCAACCGAATGCTATTGATGGTGGTCCAGATGCTATATTGAATGTGAAAGAAGCCTTGATGGAAACCGCTTCAGATGCTCCTGAATCACATGATGACTACGAAGGTTACGGACAACTCGATGCTGCTGCCCTCTTCCAAAGTCTCACTGGACTCGATCCGGACACACCCCCGGCGAGCGCATTCTGATTATTTCAAGCGTCGAATTGCCACAACCGAACCAGCTGTGACTTCCGCAATTCCAACGGCATGCTGAGTAGACCATCGTTGAATCAGACGAATCCAGTGATTGAACACCTCGACACGTATTTGTGCATCACTCTGAGGTTCGCCTTCGGGATAATCGCCCACATCTGATGATGGAACCAATGGTTCGGGAGTCAAAAGAACGCCACCTGGACGAAGAAGTTGGAACGCATTCTCAACATCCTTCACTTGACTCCTCCAATCTGTGTTAACCAACACAACATCTGCGGGAACAGGGAGGATTGATCCCGAACGCGCCTCCTCTGGCATGGAGGCATTCGCTGCAAGCCAAGCAATTGATTCACTTACCATAGAATCCCAAGGGCCAACGCGGACATTGCACCAATCGGCAGCAGAGAAGCGCTCAACGACCCTCTGTAGAATAACTCCGAATCGCTGACCTTCCTCTACCATCGCATAGGACTTCGGATGACCACCACTTTCCCAAGCATCGTGGAACCATGCACTGAGTTGACCAATACCTGCACCGACCTCGATAAAGTGATCAGGCTCTAAACGGACTACAATGTCCCGAAGTCGTGCACGCATAGATCTTGATAGAGGTTCGAGTTCCATGTGCAACATCTGCTGAGTGATGTTAGCAGCAATCTCTGGCTCCTCACCCCCTCTTTCGGAGCCTGCCAAGAGTGCAGTCATAATCTCCTCTTGAGAAAACTGAGGCAAGCCTCCGTCCATACCAAACGCTCCCGTTCGTTGCCCTTGAACCATCCCACTATCCAACAGACCTAAATGAAGTGTGAACGGCGCGCGTCTATGGAGGATGCAACTCACGATACCGACGAGGAAGACGAGGAACTCGTCCATGTGGAAGAATGTCCATCTTGTGGCACTGAAGAAGTCCATGAGATACTCTCCGAGAAAGAGGTAGGTGGAGGAGCAGACTACAGGGTTCGATGCGAAACCTGCTCTCATGTCCACTTGATTCATGTCAGGCCTCCAAAGGCAGTGATTGTTCAGTTCACTCTTTCTGACGGAGCACACAGTAGCAATGAAGAAATTGAAGTTGACGAGGACGAGGTCATCCATATCGGTGATGTCTTCGATCATGCCAAGATGCTCTGGAGGGTACAGACATTACATCTCAAGCAAGAACAATCCGTTAGATATGCTGACCCTGTTTTAATCGTCTCCGCATGGGCTGTTCGTTGCGATCTTGTTCGAATTAAGGTCACAATGACGCGAGGAGAGGATAGTGCTTCGAGTATAATCGAATCGGACCCTGACACTGTGTTTTCCTGTGGGACAATCATAGAACACGAAGGAGAAAAATGGCGTATTCGAGCAATACATACTGGCATAGGTCGTACTTTGACCGGACGTAGGGAGGCTGCAGAGATTCGGCGTCTCTTCCTCCACCCACCCCCTGTACCGCGCAATCGACGCTGGCAAAGGGACTAATCAACGCCTATTCGACCATGGAAAGAATAGAGCCTTGGTAATGTGCCAAGCAACATCTGGATTCTCACGAAGCCGTCGTACACCATACTCGTACCACTTCGAACCGTATGGCAAATACACACGTGTACGATGGCCTTGCTTAGCAAGACGTCGTCGAATATCCCCCCGGACACCAAGCAGCATCTGGAACTCATATCCGGGCCCTTTACCCGGGCGTTGTGGACCTGCCAACTCCCGGGGATCAGGAATCCCTGGACCCATCCCTCTATCTTCAAGCGCAGTCAAGGAATGTTTCACGATATTAGTATCATGAGATGCAATGCCGACATAGGCGCCACAGTCCAATGCAGCATCGATGGCTTGGTTCGTTGCACTCGTGATATCTGACCTTCCGGTGAAGGCAATATTCTCAGGTTCAAGATAGATTCCTTTGCAAATTCTGTGATCGGCTGCTGAACCTAGAATCTCAGAAATCTTCTCGATATCGCCCAATGTTCGATGCAATCTGCCTTGAAGTACTGTCCCTATGTTCGAAAGACCTCGATCATGCATCCTTGCAACAAGGTCGATTGTAGGCTGAGTGACCCGATGATCCTCCATATCAAGACGAACGAAAATGTCGTTCCCTGCAGCTTTACGAACAAGTTTCTCGATGGAACCCTCGGCAATTGTTGGATCAATAAGTAGTCCGAAGGCTGTCGGCTTAAGCGATAGATTAGCATCGATCCCTGTATCAATAATCGCCTCAAGGACTCGCCCATACTCCTCGACGAAAAAGGTAGCCTCCTCCATCGTGGTAATTTCCTCTCCTAGAACATCGATGGTAAAACAGGCACCCTCTCCCTCTAGCCTACGCATGGTTTTCACGGCAGAAGAGAGATCTTCCCCTGCATGATAACGGCGTGAGACCCATCCTACCATGAAACGGGGCATGAGGGGGAGAACCGTGACCACAGCACGACCAAGTAGCCCCATGGGACGCTGTTCAGCATGAGGGCTATGACGATTCCCGCTTCAACTTGTCAAACTCAAGGAAGTCAGCCTGACGAAACAGAGGGATTCCTTTGGCCTCAAGATGACGCCGTATTGATTGCCTCTGCCACCCCTTGAATGATTTGCGATCGAGGTGTGCTACAATCTTCGAGTTTGGGAAAACATCCTGTGTTTGTTTGAGACAAACATCGATTGCGCCCTTCCATGAACCCTCTGGCAAGGACCCCGTTAATGGATCCCAATCAGGTTGACTAGGTAGAATAAATGGAAGAGAATACGATGCAAGTAGATGCCCACAATGAGCCGATGTAGCCCTCAGTATAGCTTGATGTCTCGGAGCATAATGGCCACCCCCTAGGCCGATGAAGGCGATTTCCTTGGCCTCCGTAACCTCCAACTCCTCCTCAAATTCAAACTCCTCCGCAAGTACATCAGCCCACACTTCAGCCGCATCTTGCCGACCCCAGTGCTCCTCAGTAGATCCTATTTCGATAAACAACGTTGGAGTATCAAGGATAGGCCCATGGTGAGTCGTCTCCAAAGTAATTTCAAACTCCTCAATGATGTCCGCTCTGTTAGCAATTTTATCTAGACGCCGGAAAATAGAGGCGAATCTCGGCGATGGTGGTACAGTCATACCATTCCGCCCCCCATACTCCGCTGCTTCGCCATGAGGAGATGCACCAGGAATACCAATCGCATGTAAGGTGAGACTCGGACGTCCGGATGCAGCGACATGACGTGAAAGAAAGAGGACCTCGCTCAGAGAACGTGAAGTTTCCATTTCGTACTGCTTGTCGAGATAATCGCTGTACAAATGAGGCTGCTCCCTCCACCATAAGTCCACACGATTACTCCTGTGTCGCCACACTCGGCCGCCATCAACCGCTGTATCCTCATCCCAACCACCTCGTGCAAGTAGAGCACGCCCCTGGACAGTGGACCCAATATCGGACTCCGATACTACAAGCAGAGAGACAGTGGCCATGAATTGGTCATGTCCTTCGATGCTTCAATCTCTTGGATAGCCACCACATGTTCAAACCACTAGAGCAGATATCAGGGGCCATGACCGAAGAAGCCGCAGGACCCATCCTCCACTGCTTCGGAAAAAATGAGGCAATGACGGCTCTCCTAATGGACGATTCAATCCAACGTTGGGACATTACTGGACGGAAGTTTCTGCCACCAGTTCTGCCACTCCCTACCGAAGTCGCTAAAATCGCAATCCATGAAAATCTAGCCATCGTATCTTGGATCGACAGAGAACTGCGATTAGCACGAATAGCAGGATATAGGATGGAAGATGAATGGCTTCCTGCATTCGCTGACAAAGGAGAATATAGGAACGCTGTCTCGACGAATCAGGACATCCATGCTCCTGGATCACTCTGGAATCATGGGATGTCAGCCGAAATACTTGCTATAGATATCGATGAAACTGCCGCTGTGTTCGTTGCTATGAACCGAGGAATCTACCTGATTGACCCGTTAACTTCCAACGAGATTTGGCGATCAGAAATCCCTGAATGGTCACCCCCATGGAAAGGAGCCAAGGTAGATTCCTACACATTGTCAGTCCATCTTGGAGAAAATAAAATCCATATTTTTGATGACAGAGGAGCATGGGTATGTCTTGAACGAAGCGACGGCTCACATACAGATCAAGGTCGGCTTCCATTTAGAGGGAAAACGGGAGGAGTCTGGAAAGGAACAAGTGGTTGGGCAATCACCGAAGCGGGGAATAAAATCCACATCCTAAGCCCTGAATTCACACTCCTCGAGACGAAAGAAATCCCCGGACCGGTCCGTCACGCAATCGAAGTCGAATCTGAATGGTATTGGACAGGGTGGAGACATGATGGAGGGCCGAATGGAGTTACACCACGACCCGAACATGGCGTATGGCAGATTATGATGGACAAGAAAGTCCGGGTCCTCTGTAACGATGGACGGTGGAGCAATCACGGCCTAACCGTCTGAATCATTCTTCTTCAGAAGAATCAGCGGATGCAGGCGGCGCTGCCGTATCCTGCCCACTGCGGTAGCCACATCGCCCACAGGATGTGCGATCTGCATGAACTGCAAGGAATACTCCGGGTCCACAACGTGGGCAAAACTCACCCTTACGAACAAGCTCACCGCTAGACATATCGTACTTACTTACCTTGGATTTTCGCCACTTCTCTCCCATCAGGCTCCCTCCTCGGATTCTTCTTCATTTGATTCTTCTTCAGGAGCCGCTTCCTCTACCTGAGGCTCTGCTGCTGCTGCCTCGGCGTGAGCACCACGTCGGACGTGACGATCCTTGACGTAATTGGGTACAGTGGTCGCTGCGGCCTCATCGTTCTCATACACGTGAGCCACCCCTGTCGTCATGGAGCGTCCGAAGCGAGAAGTGACATCAAGAATGAATGTGCACTCCTTCTTCGATCCTGGCTCCATCTTCGTGATGAAATCAATCATCTCCTTGAGGCTCGGAGTTGGAGCCGCTGGATGTTCCATAGTGAAATGTAATTCCACACGCTGAAGGATAGGATTCTCGATTCTCTAGTCGATGTTCATTCTCTTCACCTCAAC
>DAFJ01000085.1 GCA_002497905.1 Euryarchaeota archaeon UBA251 | reverse complement strand
GAAATAGTCAGTTGGGAACTTGAAGGAACATTACCCTCAGGTCTAACTTGGACACCAGTAAACCAGACCATTTGGGGAACGCCCACTGAACTAATGACTACAACCCAATACACGCTTTGGGCGAATAACAGTGGCGGTTCAGTATCGAGAACTCTGAACATCACTGTCAATGATCAGGTGCCTACTAGCCTAACCATAAGTCCAGAGAACACGACAGCGACGAACAATACCGTAATCACGACAATTGCCATCACTNNTACTCCAACTGAATTGATGACTACGACTCAATATACGGTCTGGGCGAACAACAGTGGTGGCGCTATTTCGTCTACGTTCAACATCACTGTTAACGATCAGTTACCTGGGCTGAACATCAGTCCAGAAAACACGACGGCAACTAACAATACAGCCATCACAACAATCGTAATCACGACCGTTGGATTGGGTGAAATAACCAGTTGGGAGCTTGAAGGATCTTTACCTTCAGGCTTGACTTGGACGCCAGCAAATCAGACCATTTGGGGGACACCAACTGAATTGATGACAGTCAAGGAGTACACGGTTTGGGCTAACAATTCAGGAGGATCCGTCTCAGCGAGTCTCAATATCACAGTCAATGACCAGTTGCCGAATAGTCTAACGATTACTCCTGAGAATACGACAGCGACCAACAATACAGTAATCACGACAATTGCCATCACTACAGTGGGTCCAGGCGAGATAGTAACTTGGGAGCTTGAAGGAACATTACCTTCAGGCTTGACTTGGACGCCAGCAAATCAATCGATATGGGGTACGCCGACGGCCCTCATGTCTACGACTCAGTTCACAGTGTGGGCGAACAACTCAGGAGGAACAGTCTCAGCAACTCTGAACATTACAGTCAACGATCAGGTGCCTACTCTATCCTATCCGACAAACACGTTGAATCTCATAGTGAACACTACGAGTTCCGATATCCCTCTAGTTCCAATTCTCACAGGACCGGGGGAGATCAATAGTTGGGAAATCAATGGTAGTCAATGGCCACCGGGACTCTACTTTGAGAGTTCGAATGGTACTATTATGGGGATGCCGAATGGGACCATGTCATCTACAACATTCACAGTATGGGCGAACAATAGCGGTGGTTCAACATCAACCACGGTAACCATCGTCATCGTAGATCAGGTTCCAACGAGTCTCACAATTAGTCCAGAAAACACGACTGCGACGAATAACTCTGCCATTATCCCAATTGTCATTTCATCGAATGGTCCTGGCCAAATCATCACTTGGGAACTTGAAGGAACTCTCCCAGTTGGGCTTACTTTCACTTCTTCAAACCAAACGATCTGGGGTGTACCAACTGAATTGATGATTAATTCACAATACACAATCTGGGCGAATAATACTGGAGGCTCCGTATCTGCGACACTAAACATCACTGTTGAAGATCAGGTGCCCGGATTGAACATTAGTCCAGAAAACACGACAGCGACTAACAACACCGCCATTGCCCCGATTACCATCATATCAACCGGACCTGGAGAAATCGTAACGTGGGAGTTGGAGGGCACGTTGCCATCTGGACTCACATGGACTTCTTCGAATCAGACCATATGGGGTACACCAACTGAATTGATGCCTACAGCGCAGTATACGATTTGGGCGAACAACAGTGGTGGTTCCGTATTCGCAACTCTGAATATTACAGTCAACGATCAGGTGCCAACAAGCCTAACGTTCCTGAACAGTAGCATTGTTCTTACCAATAACACAGCGATGATTCCCGAAGAAGCCACTCTCATAGGACCTGGTGAGATTCTAACTTGGGAGATTGATGGAATCCTGCCGACAGGAGTCGAATTTGGCTCCAACAACGGAACGATCTGGGGTACACCGACTGAACTGTGGACCATGACGAATTATACAATCTGGGCAAACAATACAGGTGGATCAATCTCGATACAGATTCACCTAAGCGTCGTTGATCAATTGCCAACTATCAACTACGATCACACCTCATTGGTGTTGACGAATAATACTGCAGATTCTCGTTTACCACTGAATCCAACTCTTACAGGAGCCGGCGAGATTCTAACTTGGCAAATTAGTGGAGCATTACCAAATGGTCTTGTTTTCAGTTCATCCAATGGATCTCTGAATGGAACTCCTGTAGAGCTTTGGCCCGCTACTACCTACACAATTTGGGCGAATAATAGCGGAGGTTACAGAACGTTCAGTTTGACATTGGCTGTAATTGACCAAGTACCAACCAATATTGTGTATGATGGCGGGTCAATTATTCTCACAAATAACACAGTAATGACTCCTGAAACCCCATCTATCGCCGGACCAGGTGAGATTACTAGTTGGGAGGTCAATGGAACTCTACCCTCGGGCGTGAACCTTGATTCGAACACCGGTATCATATCCGGAACACCAACCGAACTCTGGCCGGTGCAAACGTACACAGTTTGGGCCAATAATTCGGGCGGTTCGGTTGAGTTTACTTTCGATCTCACAGTTATTGCAGAGAATCCAGATGTTACCCTCCCTTCCAATTCGCTTTCATTGACCGTTGGTCAAGCGATGTCTCCTCTACTTCCATCAAGCGATGGTGGCGAAGTAGTGTCTTGGGAGATTGAGCCCACATTACCAGATGGACTGAGTATGGATTCAGTTACAGGTGAGATTAGCGGTACTCCAACGACCCCACAATCCACAGAGTCCTATACAATCTGGGCAAACAACACAGGTGGTTCAGTGACACAAACACTCACAATAACAATCGTCGATGTGCCTGCAACGCCTTCAATCACAACCACTGAGATTACTCTTACTATCGATGAGGTGATGGCGCCGTTTACCATTACGATTGTCGGTGGCGAAGTTGTCGAATGGGGCCTCCATCCAGAATTACCTCTGGGTCTAACTTTCAATGAGGAGACTGGATCAATTTCAGGTATACCGACGGTGCTATCCGAGGAACAGACATACACAATTTGGGCGAACAATAGTGGCGGCTCACAATCTGTATCCTTTACAATCGAGGTTGTGGATGAACCGCCGATTATCGAGTATGTCGAAGAGGAGTTTGTATTGTATGCGAACGTTACAGAGGTTAGTATCGAGGCAATCTCTAGTGGTGGAGACGTTATTGGATTCAGTGTGAGCCCTGAATTAGACAATGGTCTACAATTCTCAGATACAAATGGCACAATTTGGGGCATCCCAGATACCACACATGAGCGCATGACATTCACGGTTACAGCAACGAATTCTGGCGGTTCATCCGTTTCGACAGTGAACATCACCGTCCTTCCTTCATTGGGCTGTACAGATTCTCTAGCCGAGAATTATGACCCAATCGCGATTGAGGATGATGATTCCTGCGTTTACACAGATACGGATGGAGACGGAGTTCCAGATATCGACGAGGTCTTCGGTTGTACAGATCCAGACGCCTTCAATCATAATGCGGCCGCTACAGAAGATGATGGATCATGCATTGCCGTCCTTGAGGTGGTATATCCAGAAGTTACGCTAAACCTCACAGTCGACGAATCTGTTGTTGCAATGATTCCAACTGTTTACAATCAAACGGTTGAGACTTGGACGGTAGAACCCGAATTACCGGATGGGTTAGAGTTCAATCGTCTAATCCAGAATGGTGTTTTGGTTCTTGACAAGGGAACAATCCAAGGTGCCCCGACCGAGGCTATCGATGCTAGAATCTTCACAGTCACAGCAACAGATCTTGATACAGGTCAAACAGCTACCATTCTGCTAACCATTGAGGTGATCGATCCCAACGCGATTTCTATCGGGAACAATACCCCAATTCCAAAACCAATCACAGATACGGATGGGGATGGTTACGAAGACGACTTTGAAGAGTCGTGCAAATCAGATCCAGATAATAGCACAATAATTCCACGGAGTAATGATTTGGCAACTTGTTTGCTTGAAGGTACGGGTGACCAAGAACCTGCCCCAGGCAACCTCTTCCTTTGGTTCCTGATGCCCTTATTGATTCTGATTTTGATTGCTCTTTACACGATGATTTTCTTGATTAAAGATAGCGATGAAGAAGACAAGGAAGATGAAAAATCATCCTAGAATTAAACTGCTTATCGCTGGCCTGGGCGCCAGAATTGCAGAGGAATAGGTTCATCATCTCCTTGACCGCGGTAAGCAAGATGATCTGCTCGTTCATTCCAGCGATGTCCCGAATGTGCTTTGACATGAGCATTGTGTAAATCTACAACTTGTGCAACTTCTTTCCATAGTTCTTGAGAGAGGAGAGCCAGTTTCTTGTTTGCCTTTGCTGACCAAGATCCGTCAGTAATCCGAAGTGCATACATTGAATCTGCACGGATGGTGACTTCACCCTTTGGACAATTAACGAGAATCCATCGAAGGGCATGAACCATCGCAGATAGTTCCCCGGTGTTGTTTGATCCAACCTCTGCCCCTAACCATTCATCCGAGTTTGGATTAGTAATCACTGGACCTGAAGATTCGTGCATTAGGTCACCTGTCCCGCGGCCTACACCCCGGTCACCTATTACGACGACAAAACCCCAACCGGCAGCAGTGTCCGCAGTCACGTTCCGATTCTCTATACATGATCCATCAATGTAGATTGAAACCGGGGGGGTATCGGCCACAGCAGAACTCACTCTCCGATGACAGCAGCGTAACCAGCTGCGTCAAGGAGACCTTCGACATCTGCCATATTGTTTGGACGGAAACGTGCAATCCACCCATCTTCGTAAGGGGATTGATTGATTGTTTCAGGGGCATCTTCGAGATCCAGATTTAGTGCCGAAATCGTTCCAGCAATAGGTGCGTAAATCTCACTCACAGATTTTACAGATTCCACACTACAGAAAGCCTCCATTTCTGCGACTGTTGAGCCTTCCATATCCGGGTCCATCTCGACCCACACAACATCTGTGAGAGCATTCTGAGCAAAATCAGTGATACCGATGACGACTTCGTCTCCATCGACTCTCACCCATTCGTGTTCTTTTGTGTACTTCAGATCTTCAGGAATGTCGGACATGTGCTCTCCTCAATTACATGGGGTCCGAGAAGATGGGTCAAGGTTTCGCTTGAGGTATAAGCACGAATTCTCACATCAAAGACATAAGCAGGACGCGACTCCGGGCGTCATGCCCGAGGTACCGGAGCGGTTCTCAAATCTCGCCATTGGGTTCACGCCGTATCTGGTCAAGCCCTCTGAAGACGTCATTCGTTGGACTGTCGGGGAACCTGGATTTGACACACCTCGACCAGTTGTTGATGCTGCGATTGAGGCACTTGAAGCGGGCCAGACAAAGTACACGCGTGGTCCGGGTTCGATGGATTTGTGTACCCAAATTTCAGAACAATTGAATCGTATGTGGGACCTTGAAACTACACCAGAGACAGTGATGGTCACACCTGGAGCCAAGCAAGCTCTGTTGTATGCCATGATGGTCACTATGGAAGCTGGCGATGAGTTACTTGTGCCTGCTCCAGCTTGGCCAACCTATGAGGGTCAAACCGCCCTTTTAGGAATTAACATCGTTTTCACTGAGACTAACGATCTCTTTCACCCGATTATAGAGTCGATGCGCGCCTCTATCACGGACAAGACCAAAGCAATCTTGCTGAACTCTCCCAATAATCCGACTGGAGCGGTTTACACACCAGAGGAGATTCAGGCAATTGTCGCCCTTGCAGTGGAACATGATCTTTGGATAATCAGTGACGAGATCTACGCTCGTCTTCTCTGGGTAGAATGGCCTCACATATCTCCAGCGAGTATCCCTGGTGGAGCAGAGCGAACAATGGTTGTCACTGGCTTCTCGAAGTCATTCGCAATGACAGGTTGGCGTCTTGGCGTCCTTACTGGGCCCAAGGAGGCGATGAAAGCAGCCTTCGCATGTCAGGCCAATGCAAATTCACATGTTCCTACTTTCTTGATGCCAGCGGCGTCTGTTGCATTGACTCAAGATGTAGCCGTAGATGAGTTCTGTATACAGTACAACCGGCGACGTAACATCCTGATGGAAGGTATCGCATCAATTCCGGGTATGGAACTTGTAGAACCAGAAGGGGCCTTCTATGCCTTCATCGATATTACAAGTTCAGGCATGACGTCGGTTGAGTTTGCAGATCGTGCTCTTGATGAAGCCCGCGTTCAACTCATCCCTGGCTCATTAATCGAGGGCGGTGAAGGCTTTGTTCGGGTTTCATATGCAACCGATGAGGCAGATATCCGAGAAGGGATTACCCGGCTTAAGGCCTGGTTGTCTTGATTTAGAACGGTGGCAGGAACTCTGTGCAGGATTCAGAGATTCGTAGAAGTTGATTGTACTTTGAGGTCCGATCGGACCGTGCAGGGGCCCCAGTTTTGATCTGACCAGTTCGCGCACCTACTGCGAGATCGGCAATCGTATCATCACTCGTTTCACCGGAACGGTGACTCATTACTGTCCCAAAGCCGTGACTCTTCGCCATCTCAATACATTCCAGTGTCTCGGTGACGGTCCCAATTTGGTTGGGCTTGATTAGAATCGCATTAGCAGCTGCTCGATCAATCCCATCAGACAGACGATTCACATTTGTCACGAATAGGTCATCACCAACAATTTGGACCCTATCTCCCATTTCAGCGGTCAATGTCGACCAAGAACTCCAATCGTCTTCGCCGAAAGGGTCCTCGATAGATACGATGGGATGTTCGTCAGCCCAAGTTGCATAGGTTTCAGCGAGTTGATCGCCAGTTAAGACAGCGCCATCAATGTGGTAGCCATCATCGTGTAGGAACTCCTGTGCTGCCACGTCTAACGCGATACCAAGCTCATCTCCTGGTGAATAGCCTGCACGCTCGATTGCTTGGGTCAATAGCCCAAGTCCTTCGGCATTGCTCGGGAGATTTGGTGCAAAACCACCTTCATCTCCGATACCACCGAGGAGCCCTTTCTCCTTGAGGACTGAGCGAAGAGAATGGTAAGTTTCGACTCCTGCGCGAAGTGCCTCAGAAAAGTCATCAAAACCATGGGGAACGACCATGAACTCCTGAACATCCACATCACTTGCGGCATGGGCACCTCCGTTGAGTATGTTCATCAGAGGTACTGGGAGGCTTCCTCCAGATAGCCCGCCGACGTAACGCCAGAGAGGTTGAGAGTGGATGTTTGCCCCTGCATGGAGGCAGGCGAGCGATGCACCAAGCGTTGCATTAGCACCAAGCGTTGCTTTGTTCGGTGAATCATCAAGATCGAGAATGCACTGATCGATGGTAGCTTGGTCATCAACTCGCAGTCCCACCAAGGCTTCCTGGATTACTTCGACGACGTTTTGGACGGCTAGATCAACGCCCTTCCCCATCCAACGGTCTCCCCCATCTCTCAATTCGACTGCCTCATGGCTCCCTGTACTTGCACCAGATGGCACAGCTGCACGCCCGGCCAATCCTCCATTCACGAAGCATTCAACCTCGACAGTTGGGTTCCCTCTTGAATCAAGGATTGCCCGCGCCATGAGGCCGGTGATGTAGGCATCCATGCGCAGGCCTTCTCGTGATGGGTTCATGAATCAAGCGAATCAGGAATTGAGATATCTAAGCCAACGTGCAGTTCTCGCTTGGAGTCGAGGAACATCGCCTTCAAGATGGGATCCCACGCTCCAATTCAATTGTTCTTCACAGGGTGAAATGGAGAATAGTTCAGCGAAGAAAACAGGGTCTTTAGAGGCATTACTGTTCTCGGAAAGCGGTCTTCGGCCTGAACGATTCTCAACAAAACAGTGGATTAGATGCTTGGGATAGTGTTTGATACGCTGAGAATCTGGACAGCAGTGTATGACGCTGTTTCGTAAGAAGAGAAGGGAGCACCCGGTCTCGTCATCAATCTCGTGATCGACGATGTCAATATCCTGGATCATTGTAGAGACGTCCATTGTATACCAATCACGGGTTTTTGTGTTCAAATCGAGGTCTGAGATACCATCGAGGAACTCTTGGACCTGAAGTTGACCTTCGCCCCCTGCAGGTGTCATGAGAACGAGAACCACTTGGGGCCCATATGAAGCCGATGGATTTCTCAAGTTCATCTGGATGGTCGAATACCGAATTTTGACATGTAGAAAACGCTCGTGGTTTTGATATACGACGGCACTCACGAGCGGACAACGCACAGGTAGCAAAGCCCGGTTACGCGATGGACTGCAAATCCATTTTACAGGGGTTCGAATCCCCTCCTGTGCTCCATTCATTCTTCTTCAATACGATTTGTGAGCATCTGTTCCTCGAGCTTCGCCCATCCTTCACCCATATCTTCGACATCGTCGGTTATTGAATCAGCATCAAGACGAACATCTTCCTCGGTACGGTCGTCGAAGATCATTGAAATCCATGAACTTCGATTCGATGAGCGTGCGAACCATGCTTGAGTAACAACAAGCCCTAGTAGAGCAGCGATTGCAAGAAGAACACGCCCGACGTCCACCGATGCGGACTCAGCACAAGTAATTGCAACGTCGAGACTGTCGTTACAAGTGGATGACTCAAGCAATAGAAAACCAGCACCGAAGGCTGAACCAACGGCGGCTAGAGTGAACAACCTCTCAATGGTCCGAGCAGGCGTATCCATGACTCTAGACTCGCTATCCTATGCATGAAGTCAACGGCCGTTAGTAGGTCTCGCGCATTAGCTTGTGAATTTTGTATGGAAGCAGAGCTCGATTGACTGGGGTCACCTCAAGTATTCGTGCATCATCCCTTCTACGGATGTCCTGAAGAAGTGGATGTCGTGATTTCTTGGCGAGTGTCATAACCGTCGGCTTGTCGAGTTCAAGCGCTGCTCGAACAATCTCGACAAATTCTTCGGACTCAACACTAAACTTTCCGATTTCGTCGATTACGATGACCTCGGCCTCTTCCATTGCAGTTCTGATTGCAGGGATCGCGACAGTGTTCATCGTTTCCTTATCGATGCCAAATCCGAATACGCGTGTCCGGGTGTCGATGTCTTTGTGAGCCATGACGGCTTCTTCTCCAGTAACGATATCGATACATCGGTATCCTTTGCGTTCACCATCTTCAATGAGAGGTTCTGTTCGCATTCCAGCAATAATTCGAATTGTATCCGGGTTCTCACCACGTGCACGTATCTCCCCCGTCCTATCGTTGACGAGCATTTCGATTACCTTCTGCATCACAGCAGATTTTCCACTACGCGGAAGACCTGTGATTCCAATCTTCGGGTGAACTCCCATACTACCGCTCACCCCGAATCGCTCGTGCTAGGTGTCGCGATGTGAAGTTCTACCCTATGAAGAATCTGCCTTATTGGGGAGTTATGCAACCTCTGAGAAATGAAATTGAATTCGCGGAAACTGGAATTATTTCTTTGTACCCTCAGTTATTTTAGCAGTTGAATCCTAATCATCGTCATTTTTTGCATATTTCCCAAAATCTTGGTTTCTGATTCCAAGGAAACGCCGAGATTTTTCAATCCAAGTCCATCCTTGATCTACCCATTTGAGAACCTTAGCCAGGGTCTCTTCATCCACATCTGCATGAACCGCGAGACGCTTCAAAAATTCGATTTCTTCTTCTTGGAACTCGCCATCACAGGCCCCGACAATGGCAGCATCCCTCAGAGCTAGGCGCAATGCAGGGATTCCCATCCCATCGATTATCTCTGAGAGATTGATGCTTCTCTTCAACTCTTGTCGGAGTACGTTCCGGCGATGTGGCGAGATTAGTGCACGCCCCATTGCAGCCTCGATTGCAGCGGTTTCTTCACGAACAAGAGTACCATCTGCACCGGCTAGAGAGATAAGAATGCGAACATAACCTTCTCGATCGTGCTCATCGAGTCGATCGATGACATCAGGCAGCAATCGTCCACCTCAAGAAGCATTGAGGATCGTAAGCCCTCGTTCCATCCAATCGTAACCTTCCATCACCCAGTCGAGGAGATCGTCGACAACGCTTTCCTCCATCCCAAGTCCAGCGGCGATCTTACCGAGGACTTCGAACTCATCTTCGTCTACGGTTCCATCAGCAGCCGACATCATGATTGAATCACGTAGTGCGAGTTTACCCGCGCGTCCATCTGTGGATTCCTTTAGGTCACTAATGCATTCTTTTAGCGTTGGTGGATTTTTGAGGTAGTCTCGGATCGCTGACCGCTGATTTGGAGAGAGAAGCGCGGTCCCCATTCGCTGTTCAAACATGGCCATTTCATCGACCGTGACTTCATCATCGACCTTTGTGATATAGGCCAAGAGTTTGGCGTAAGCGAACCTCTCATTCTGAGGAAGGGTGTGCAGCGTGTCCGGAAGCATGCGACCGGCTTCGTGTTGCTCCCCATCAATCTGCCGTCGAATGTATCTCAATCATCGTTGGTCGTGACATCTGATGGTTTCCCCGTGAGAATAGACCGTAAGCGGGCATTGTCCGATTGAATCGCCTCCATCCAATCATACTTCACACCGAGATTACTAGCAAGCACACGGAGAGCATTGCTATCCTTTGGAAGGCACTTCCCTCCAAACCCTCGATTCAAACCAAAGATAGGATCGAGATGGGATGGCCCAATCGGTTGAGCTTGGGGTGCTGTGATGATTTCACTTACTTTGTACCAATCCGCATTAAGGCCTTGACAAATGTCGTACATTTGGTTCGCAAAGATGACCTTGAGAGCGTAAAAGGTGTTTTTCGAATATTTCACCATTTCAGCGACTGCCGGCTCGACATGAAAGGTCTGATCTGATTTGATAACGCCTGCTTCACGATGCTGTTGGAAGACACGTTCAGCTACATCTGCATGATGTGTTCCACAGACAAGGATATCCTGATTCCCGAAATCTTCCAAGTGTCTTCTTTCGACAAGGAATTCAGGGGAATAAGCAATCTTGAGGTGTGGATACTCTTCATGGAAACGTTGCGTTGTACCTGGTACAACTGTACTTTTGATTACAGCTGTGAAGCCATCAGGGAGCTCGCCGAGGATGGAGGTTACAATCGAGAGATCACAAGATCCGTCTGTATCTGACATTGGCGTTGGAACAGCGATGTAAGCCATATCCACATGATTGGTTACATCGGCAAGTGTTGTTCCTCTAACAGGATCATGGATGAATAAATCGTGAACAGGTCCGAACCAGTGTTCGATAGCTCCTCCAACAATCCCAGCTCCAATTATACCCACTTTCATGCACAAATCCTCCTTCTCTATCTTGTAAGTTCTAACGCGTCACTTTCGCGGTATTGGATCTTTTTCCCGAAGATTGCACGGTTCAGGCGATAGCCGCCCCTCTTTTGCAAGCGCAGATGCCCTTAACAGAGCATCAGCAGTCCCACAATCAAGCCATTCCTCATCACCTAAATCCTTCATTTGTGCTGCACCAAGTTCGATGTATTTCTTGTTTAGATCGGTGATGGAGAACCCTTCTTTTTCGGTGCCGTAGCATTCGTCAAGCAGTTCCCAAAAGCGCTCGTCATAGAGGTAGATGCCCCCAATTGCAAGGTCACTTGGTGGATTTTCTGGCTTCTCGACGATATCTAAGAGATGTCCTTCTTCATCGAGTACAGCCACTCCAAAGGCACGCGGGTCTTCGACCGAGCGTCCAAGAAGCAAACATCCCGGGGGTTCCTCTGAGGTTTTCCAATGTCTTGCCTCTTCGGTGAGTTCAGCGGTGGTGATATTGTCGGAGAAATAGACCATCAATCGACTTCCTTCGATATGCGGTCGTGCGAGATTCAGGGCATATGCAACACCTTGCGGTTTTTCCTCAATTACATAGTGAATATTTTCTCCAGGAAGTCCAACACCAACGTGTTGAGCGATTTGACCAATGAAACGATTTCCGATGATTGTGATATCCTTGATACCCGAACGTCGAATGAATCCGAGAGCAAAATCGATGACAGGACGATGGTATAACGGAAGCATGGCTTTGTGCATGTATCGTGTGAAAGGTAGCATGCGAGAACCGAGTCCACCAGCCACGAGTACCGCTTTCATTGGCGGGGGTGCCATGGTATTCTTCACCAGACTCCGGTAAATGGTCTTTCACGGCTTTACAATCAGTTTTCAGGAGTGCGTCCACCGAAATGTCCAGTACCAACTAGATCACCCAAACGCCCCACTCCTGCTTCTATGAGTTCGAGGTCATTCCTCTCAGCCTCTTCCCAAGCTTTCTGCGCTTCTTCTGCAACAATTTCGTCAGCCTCGATTTTGACTTCGTGACTTTTCCTTAGTTCCCCTTCTAGCCCTTCATGTTCAGGCCGCAAATCCATTCCATCAATTTGTGGATTTCTAGGGTCGAAGGTATCTGCCCCTCCACCTTCAGCGACACCCTTTGGATCTCGTCCTCGGGTCATGTATACTGCCCCTCCTGATGGAGACATAGTCTTCTGCAGAGGGTTGTCTGGTGCATCTTCGATAATCCGATCGACAACCGCCTCAATTTCATGTTCTTCTTCTTCCACCATCGGCTCCATTCGTACTTGGTGATCCGCACCTGCCCATGCAATAATGAGGAGCATTGGGAAAAGGAAGCCGATGAGGAAAGCAACTGGAACTCCAACCGCATCGATAAGTGGACCGATGTCGAATATCATGATGATTAGACCGACGAGCGCAATTTGAGTGACGATACCAATAACGAGGCGCCGCATCGTCCTTGTGAACTCAACTTCTGCGTTCCGGGCCCTATCTTCTAAGGATGCCAACCCCTCATCGATGCCCTCATCGATGTCGCTCATGTCCACTGAATTCAGCCAAGGTCCTCTTCAAGTGCTCGGACCCATGAGTCAATATTTTGAGTGGGAAGCTCGGGAAGCCGAATTCCGATAGCATCCTTTGCATCCGACATTAGAACAGAATCGTTCAGTTGGATGGTTTGTTCTCGAGGGATACGCACCATCTGTGTCACGATTTCAGAGAGAATGTCCTGAATGGTTCGATTATTTCGTGTAACCTCATCGTTAGAGCGCCGAGTATCTGCCATTACACGTGCATGAACGGTCTCTGTCCTTCGCGCTTGACCATCAAGGAGTCGTTCGATGCTTACCATCATCTGCTCCCATCGTTCCACTCCATTGTCCTGGGTTGTGCTAATCCGATCAAGTAGCGATTGATTCTGTTGCATGACTCGATGCTGTTGGGACAGCATCCGCTTCGCGTCTCTCAATGCCTCGGATTGGAGCGACATTGCACGCCTTTGCTCATCCAACAGGCGTCGAGCTTCAGGAGCGCCAACAGCATCTCTACGCTCTAATTCCGCTTGCATCGACTGGGCCGAATGCTCAAGATCGATGTATGCGCGACGGTTTGATCGCAATTGTCTATTCAGTCGTTCCATATCCTTAGATTGCATCGAGGACATTTTTCTGAAATGTCGATGCCGACTTGCGTGATGTGGAGCATCCGCTAAAATCATCAACACGATCCCAAATGTCACAGCTGCGAAATGGCCACGAGGGTACTCTTGAATGAGAAGTCCAGCCCCAGCGATTCCGATTAGGAGCGCTCGAGTCCTCGGCATGATTTACATTCGTGCCTCATGGTATATGACCAGTCGATGGGGACCCCCCGGGCCCCATCAATCTGCGAAGCTGTAGAGCCCATCACCTAGGTGAGAAATCTGATTTGCAACAACTAGGTGTTCAATTGCTTCACGTACTTCAGATTCATCGAATCCAACAGCCGCACAGATTTCCATGAGGTCATCTTCGTGTGCTGCTCCATCACTCGCCTCTTCCATTTCCTGAAGGATGTGCTCACAACAAATGTGGAGAATAGGATCATCAATCCCATCTTCGATATCATCAATGGTTTCGTCGATTGGCGCCTCTGCCTTCTGAATCTCGATAGGAATCTTCACTGGCTCATTGTATGCCTCGAAAAGATTCTTTTGATGAGGGTCAGAGATGCGTTTCGGCTCACTAATCTGGCGTTGGACACGCTCGATAAGACGTTCAACCCTGTGTCGACGATGTTCTAGCCTTAGGGCCTCATCATTGAGTTTTGAGACAAGTAGTTCTGATTCTTCTTCTGCGCGAGAAACGAGCCAATCTTCAAAACTCCAGTTAGGGTCAATTCTGAGCATACTCTCCCAAAGATCTCGGACCACTTGGGGTAAGGATGAAGGATTAATCCTCCCAGAGGTTGAATCCTCTGAGGAACCGAGTTCATCCATAGCCAGTCGACTTGGTATCTCCGTCTATGAACGATTCCCCTGTTAGGTTGCACCCCTCGACTTTGATTCAAATCTCTGACAGGGGCATTCATCAAGGTGGACCGGATGCCCCTCACATGACCCTTCATCGGATTACGACTCTGCCCGGGGACGGAACCGGCCGAGAGGTCATGACCGAAGCCATGAAGTTGCTTAGGACCATTGAATCGAACTCTCCGTTGACCTTTCAAATTACAGAGATTCAATGTGGTGGTCAGCATTATCTTGAGACCGGCGAAGAATGGCCAGAGGGTTCCTTCGAATATTGCCGAGATGAATCAGACGCAATCCTTCTCGGAGCGATTGGGTGGCCTGGTGCCACAATGCCAAATGGCGACTTAGCTGGCGGGCAGGTCATTCTTGGCCTTCGTTCTGGCTTGGACCTATACGCCAATGTCCGTCCAATCAAACTGTACAAGGGCATACAACACAAGATCCATGGGGGTTTCAAACAGGTTTGGTCTCCGGGCCTTGTGGACATGGTCGTTGTCCGTGAGAACACCGAAGGCCTGTATCAGACGCTTCTGTCTAGGTCTTCACATGCGGCTCAGGGTATTCCGTATCCTAGTGTGCCTGAAATTGAGATTCCAGGTATGGATGGCGAGTTTGCTTGGGACCCCCGTCCAATCAGCCGAAAGGGCTCTGAACGTGTAATCCGTTTTGCATTCGATATCGCGGAACGTCGCTCGGGGACTCCTTCTGATGGAACATCCAGAGTGAGTTGCATTGACAAGAGCAATGTTACGCGTGGTTGCCAACTTTTCCGTTCTATCTATTTGGAAATTGCAGAAAATCATCCAGACATCGAGACAGATATGGCGTACATCGATGCCTTCACCATGTGGTTGGTTCGTCAACCGGAGTTTTACGATGTGGTTGTGACATCAAACATGTTTGGCGACATCACTACTGATCTTGCAAGCACACTTCAGGGTGGTATGGGTATGGCTGCGAGTGCAAACATTGGTGATGACCATATGATGTTCGAACCAGTGCATGGGTCAAGTCCAAAGTACGCTGGCAAAGGTGTGGTAAATCCAATCGCTATGTTGAGTAGTGTGCAAATGATGCTCGATTGGCTTGGCCGGCGCAGTGGTGATACCGATGCAACAGTCGCAGCTGAAATTGTTGAATCAGCCATCGAAAATCAGGTTAGTGAAGGAGGAACCCTAACCTATGATCTCGGCGGAGAAGCGTCAACATCCGAGGTTTCCGAAGCCATCTGTGCACGTGTTGCTTCTATGTTGGCAATGCACTATACTTCGGCCTAATCCCGCTCCAATGCGCCGAGCATCACTTCAAGGACAGCACGCCGTGAAGCATCTGCATCGAAGTGGGGGTCAGAATCCTTTGGATTTCTGAGTCTAGATAGAAGAGCAGATGATGTACGTTGCACTTCATCTACGATGCATATTGTCGCAGTTTTCGCAGTTCTTGATAGTGGATTCAAATCAATCACGAATACTTGCTTCCCCATCGCTACTAACGCCTCGCATCGATCTCCATCTTCAAGCGGGACGAGAACCGCATCTGCCCCAAGAATCCCCTCTTGGCAGCAATTCGCTCGCGGCCCATCAAGGCCAGGAATCCGTCCATTTGGGTTGGCACCGAGAATCTCAACATGATCCAGATTAAGAGCAGTGGCACGAGATCTAATTCTTCCGAGAAGCGCCGCCATTCGTTCTGGTGTCCGATAGTAGATGTTGACTTCGAGGGGACATCCGAGTGTATCGGCGATTTGTAGAAGTTCATCACAGGCAAGGGCAACAGTGTTGCCATTCACAGAGATTACCGGCTGTTTGGCGATAAGGAGCCTTGCTGCAACTTCATCGATAGCCATAGTCGCACCAGGCATGGTTTGTTCTCCGAGTAGATAGTCGAAGGCCTCCCCACGGCCGTGAGCAATTAGAGCAGAATCAGCAAGGAGCCCCTCTTTCATAGCATCGACAAGTCGCTGTCGTGACATAAGGGAAGCATGACGTGGATGAGATTCGGGTACCTCACCCATGGTCATTGGACCGTGGAGTACACCATCAGTCTTCCGAGGGTAGAGTTCTGACTCCAGATTCATCGATGAGCATGCTGATGTCAATCGATCGTACGCCCATATTCATCGAACTCGTAGATAGAACATCAACTCCCGTTGCCATCCAATCATCTAGGTCTTCGAAACGAATATTCCCACTCGCTTCTGTGCAAATCCATTGATTGTAACCGTGGGACTGAATGTCGAGCACAGCTTCCTTTGTCTTGGCAGGCCCCATGTTATCTAGCATGATGACAAGGACCCGGTCCTCCTCGGTTTCCATCATTCGATTACACCAAGATTTTGCAATCACATTTGCCATTGATATGGAATCTACTTCGATTACTGTGAAGGCACCGTGTTTGTTGAGATCCGTTGTTGTAATCCATTTTTGCATAGTTTCTTTCTTCGATTCTTCAAGATTCATCTTGAGAACAGTCTGATCATTCTCTTTGATCATCCAAGCATCACTTTTGCGTAGCCGATGTGTCAGACCTCCACCGATGTGGACTGCCCATTTGTCTAAGATTCCCCATGCAGTCTTACGAGTAGAAGCAACCCGAAGTCCATTTAATCGATTTACCCAACGTTCGGTCTCTGTTGCTATGCCCGACATCCGTCCGATGAGGTTGATTAGGACACGTTCGACGGCAAGAATCTCCAAGGCGGCACCATCGAGTATCAGGAGAGTGTCATCAATTTGGAATCGCTCACCTTCTCGTTTATGCCAAGACATTTGCACATCAGGAAGTCGTGTCCTTAGTAGATGGTTGACGACGTGACTTCCACACAGCACACCTTCTTGCTTCGCGATGACACGTGCTCGCACCAGGACTCTTGTCTGGCCGATTGGGTGGTACCCATCGTCTTCTAACAAGGTCCTAACCCATCGTTCCATGCTTTCGGTCAGAATGGGGCTGGGCGAGTCGTCCATCCAAAGATCGGATGCACGGTCATGAGGGAGTCGAACTCGGTGAGCCGTTGTGGCGAGCACCTCCTCCCCGGCGTCGGGGGTTTCGGAGTCTCCGAATTCCGTCACTGAGCCGCGGACTCGCCCATTGCACTTGAAGGATTGTGGATTTCACTCATTCAATTTGTTCAAGGGTGGTTTCAACTGCAGCGATGCATGCGAGAATATCATCCATGGTATTCCGTAGCGTTCGCATGTTGTTACTCTGGACGGTAATGTGCATTTCAACGGCTCCGTGGTCCATTTTGATAGAGAAACTATCCGGGTCATCTACAGATATCGAGGCCTTCAGAGTTGAGAGGCGCTCGATAGATTCGCCCCGTAGCACGAGAACCGCTTCATGTGCTGCCATCAGTTCTACTTCGGAGGCAATCGCTATGGATGCTCCGGCTAAGGAGACAAACGATGAGCGGGCTATCCGAATCCGTTCAGGGGCGCATTCTGGAGTGGTATGATGCCGAGGCCCGCGATCTTCCATGGAGGAGCAATCCAGATCCGTGGGCAGTCCTTGTCTCCGAGTTTGTGCTACAACAGACACAGATGAAAGTTGGTCTTGCACATTGGTATCGAATGATGGAACGATTTCCGACAATAGAATCCATGGCTGCTGCCCCCGTTGAGGATGTCCTAGAGGCTTGGCAGGGTTGTGGGTATTATGCGAGGGCACGTAATTTGCATGCCCTGTCTGTTGAAATCATCTCTCAAAATCCTCCTTCTCTACCATCTAATCCTCGAGATTTACAGAATTTGCCTGGAATCGGCCCATACACATCAGCAGCCGTGTCTTCCATTGCATTCGGTTACCCCGTTGCAGCTGTGGATGGCAATATTCGCCGTATTCATGCTCGTATATCAGCAGAGAAACGTCCCAAAGATCGCGATATTCAAACATGGGCTGACAAATCCCTTTATCGAAACAGGCCAGGGGATTGGAATCAGGCTTTAATGGAACTTGGTGCAACTGTTTGTACGCCCCGTCGTCCCTCATGCGACAGATGTCCTGCTGAAGATGTATGTCTTGCAGTACAAACCGATGAGCCAACGAAATTTCCTGCATCACGCAAACGGAATTCAAAGAGAATTGAGGGGCACGCTCTCGTAATCCAAACACCATTTGGAATCCATCTGACGAAAAGAAAAGGCTCGAGGTTGGGGGGTTTGTGGGGTGTACCAATAACCGAGGATCCTCAGGGAATAGATGTTCTATGTGATAATCACCATGTCGAAAAACACAGATCTGTAGGTAGGGTTAGGCATGCTTTCAGTCACAGAGACTGGAACCTTGAGGTATGGGTTGCGGAACGAAGCGATGGTGGGTTAGATCCGGCTTCAGTTCCTATTTCAAAACTGGATGAACGTATCCTTGAAACCGCGGGGTGGATTCGAGCATGAAAGATCCAGATTGGGACCCAGTCCCATTGATAGCAGGTTCAGGGGGAGTTCTGACCGAAGAATTGCGGACCTCTCATGCGGGTCGCCGAGCATTGATGCTGACTCGCGATGAAAATCCGACGGAGTTCCTTGCACTTGCAGATACAATGGATATCCAAGTTGTTGAAATCGTTGCTCAGCGAGGTCGATCGGACAAACGAACACATCTAGGTCGTGGCCGACTTGAAGCAATTCGTGATGAATTACGTATGGCTCCTGAAAGTCATCCTTGGTTTGGAATAGATCTTGTTCTTGTGAATGCGAATCTAAGTGCTCGTCAATTAGTGAACATGACTGACATGTTGCAATGTGAGACTTGGGATCGCGTCCGCCTTCTCCTAGAACTCTTTACTCAACATGCCTCATCGGTTGAAGCACGCAATCAAGTGCGCATTGCTCGTTTGAACGCTGATCGTAACGTTTTGCGTGAATTGGTGAATCGCGAGACAACCGGAGAACGCCTTGGTTACGGAGCTGGCGGTCGAACTGGTTGGAATGTTGCACTAAATGCTCTAAATAGAGAACTGAAGACACTTCGTGGACGTCAGCGAAGATACAGTCGAGCAATCAAGGAGCGCCAAAGACAACGTCGAGCAAGTGGGGCCCGAACGGTGGGTTTAGCTGGATATACCAACGCCGGAAAATCGAGCTTATTTGCATCCCTCTGTGGAAAACCAGTCATTGTTGAGGATCGTTATTTCTCGACGTTGGAGACGACAGTTGGCCGGATGCAGTTCAGCCCTCGTGTACTTCTTGTTGACACAATTGGGTTCATCGACGACATCCCTTCAGATCTCCTTGATGCGTTTTCTGCAACTCTCAAAGAGAGCCTTGAATGCGACCTCCTGCTCCTTTTGTTGGATTGCTCGGATCCAGTGGAGGAAGTAGTCCGGAAGTTTGAGACTTCACGCCGAGAACTCTTCGACCGTAGTGATCCAGATGTGGGCTCATATGATTTGCTTGTGGTTTTGACCAAGCAGGATTCGTGTAGCGAATCTCATGTGGCCGCAGTGAATCGTGCGTTGGATTCTTTCGGAGTTTCTGAGACAATTCTAACATCTTCAACTTCGTCTGAAGGCATTGAACACCTTCGTTCCAACATCTTGACACGTTTACATGGCCCTCCAATTTCATTTCTGGTTTTGCCACCCAGTGACGCATCTGATCGACCGATCGCTGCTATTGAGGCCGAGATTCGTCGTAATTCGATGGTTGGAGAACGGAGGATGAGTGACGAAGGCTTGTACCTAGTGGCATGGATAGATCCAGCTGATTGGGCGCGCCTCAATCGTTCGTTGGGTGATAGGATTCACAGAGAAGAAGATCAGTTCTCGCAAGCGGAATAAAGGACACCTCCTATCCATGTTCATGGGGGACAGAAAAGAGGCCTCTTCGGATCCCCCAATTGTCGTGATTCCTGAGGAGGAACCAGTATTTTCCTCCACAGGAGCAACACTTCAGTTACCGAAGGACACCCCAAGAGACCCTCGGATGCACGTAGCCCTCCTGTTCATTCTTGTTGCAGGAATATTCGGTGTTATCAACGGCCTTGATTTTATTGAGGGAGACCGAGGCCTTGTGACTGATCGAGGCTTCATTTACAGTCAAACACAGACCGCCTCCTTCATCAGTCAATCCTCACCTGGATCGGCAATCCTCACAGGCACCTTAACCCTACATGATGGTAGCCCAGGATCCAATTTCACAATCGAGGTTGTAACGACAGTCGTAGAGAATGGAACTCAGAGAATCACTCGCCCATCAAATGTGACCGACGCGGAAGGCCGCTTTCGCCTTGAGGGTCTGAATCCAGGTCTAATGACGATGTTTGTGGTGAATAACACCCATGATTCAGAAGGTATGACACATCGCATTATTCTGTCACCTGGTGCTTTGTTTGAACCGTATGGATTTACACACTTGGATGTCGATTACGAATCTCCTGCAGTATTCGATGCCGTTGAAGAGGAAAATAATGGATTGATGCGCTGGATTGACTTATCTGAAGAGCAGCGTGGTCGTGAGTTGTATGACCCTACTGCAGCAGCAGTATACGATATCGTAGGTGCAATCTTCTTTGGCATTGGATTGATTGCGATTGTTTTAGGCATCATGGGTTGGAAAGCAAAGAGTGCGTTGCTTCTCCGAACTGCGGGGGGCCTCGTCTTCTTTAGCCAAGGCCACTTTTACTCAGCTTGTTGCCTTGGTATGCTCGCGATGATTTCCACCTACGGTCTCAATGTTAGTGATGGATAATCAAGCAGCAACGCCTTTCATGCGTTTGAACCAAGCCATCCCATTTTCATGATCTTCAATGAGGCGGAATGCTTTCGGATGCATCTCAATCGATCGCATGTAACCATAGACAATGAGGTCAACAAGATCAGGTTCGTCGCCACCAAAAAATTGCTGCCCACCAATCTCACCAGTCCACTGATCTAGAAGGTGATGCCAGAGTTGTTTAGGATTCATACCAGTGTTTTTCGTTCGCTTCCGTGCGATTATACCCCACATGATTGGAAACCCTGCCCACGCGTACAATCGTCCAGTCATCAGTCCAAACTTCTCATGCCGTGAGACTGAACGTGTGGTGCTCAGAGCCGATCCAATGCTACCGTATAGAATCGGGATGGTGGCATTTTTGACGTGTAGATCTGCCCATTCAATCCATTCATCACGCCGGGCTAGATCTGAAGAAGAGGCCAATCGACCATCGTTGTGAATCTCATCGATACGTTTCATGATAGGAGTAGAGTCGACAACAACTTCACCATCATGCATTTTCCAGACAGGCGTCTTGCCCCAGTCCCCTGCAAAGGAGACACTTTTCTTGATTCGCATGGGATTAACTTGTACTCGATCATGAGGGAGATCGAGATAGTCGAGCAGGGCCCGAACCTTCCAGGTAAAGGGGCAAGTGTTGAGCATGTACAATGTGCCGACATTGGCCGTAGCATCAGACATAATCCACCGTCTCCTTCATCCTTTGTGAACGGTTCGTTTCCTTCACATAGCGTACATTTCAAGCACAGACAAATCAATCACTTCAAGCGTCCTTACATGTGTGGCTTCAAGATCGACAGGAGGCGCACATCCCTCAGCCCATGCTTCCCTCCATCGCGTTGCACATAGACACCATCTGTCTCCTGGATTGAGTCCAAGAAATCGAAATTCCGGTCGTGGTGTCGAAAGGTCATTACCCACATTAGCACTGAACGTCAAGAATGCTTCATCGACTACTACACAGACGGTATGCATGCCTCTATCTGAATCGTCAGTATTGCAACATCCGTCACGGAACCAGCCAGTGAGAGGTTCTTCGTTGCAGGTCTTAAGTGGGGTACCGAGGACATTGACTGATGGGTGCATGTCTAATCCTAGGATGATTCGTATAGATGAGTACTTGTCCATCCTCAACCCTCAAGTGAGGCGGGTATGAGTGACTCCCATGAGTGACGTGCCTGCCTCTGTCATCGCAGAATTGAACGCGTTAGATGGATACGAGAAAATGCTTGCAATAGATCGTGTAACGGTCGAGCATGGAGTCTCATCTGATGAGCTCCTCCGCCTTATGGAAATGGCATCATCTGGAACGCCAATGAGCGCTAGTGAACCGGAATGGGACATGTCAATTTCGAGATCCAAAGGAGGCGTTGACCCAATGATGGAAACCAGCCCCCCTCCTCAAACGGGGGCCGAGGCGCTTTCTGAAGCACACCGATACCGCATGGGGTATGACCCGAGTAGTGAGGGACGTTCACGGCAGTCACAGGTTGAGCAAGCTATTGTCTGTCCTGCCTGTCGATCACCACTCGGTATTCCCTCGGTTCGACCGATTAAGGTAACATGCCCACAGTGTATGACTGAGACATTATTTGAGTCCTGATTAGACTCCCCAGAACTTGCCTTGAATCTCTTGTCGAGTGGACCAAGAGCGTACACCGGTCCGAACCATCCACCACACGACAATAGTCACTAGAACGAGCCCCCAATCGCTGTAAATTACTCCAGGGTCAAGCTCGTAGGTTTCGCCTTGAGCAATTTTACGTGCTACATCGAGACTAGCCTCCGCAAATGCGTAGATTACAGCACCTCCCGCAACAAGTTGGAAGATTCGCCCAGATAGCGTACCACGCCTCCAGCGTAGGACAACCATGGACATAGCCACGGCAAGGGATGCTAGTACAATCCATTGTAAACCACTATCCATTGCTTCCACACCAATCTCAAACCCACTCATCTCGGAGCTTGCTTGAGCAATCTCTCGATATACCTCAAGAATGGCGAGTAGGCTTGCGAACGATGCAAAGGCCCACAATAGAGAGGAAACAATGCCACCCATTGCACTTTCTCGCATATCGACTATGAGGCGTTCGAATTGTGTTTCTGCACCGAGTCCCTTGGCGAGTAGCCACAGCCCAACGAATAATGGCATAGCGCCAATCAGGACACCTCCGCCTGGAATGATCATGCCTAGCCCAATAATCATCATGAATACAGAGAGCGGAACTAGTAGGCGAGCCCGCCATTTTGGGTCCTCGATAGCCTTCATGATGTAGTAAAACGTCCCTTCGATACCCTTGCTTTGACGTACGATGATTTTCTCGACATAATCGATTCGCACCCGACTCTGCAGAATGGGCATCACTGCCTCATCCTCTGCTCCATCAGTCACCAAGATCGCACAGTCAGGTTGGAATTCAGCGATGACTTCTTCCAACTGTTTTGCAATTGCTCGGTCAGACCGGGCACCAACTCTCTCATCTCCAGTTAGGATAGCAACTTCGACCGTATCATTTGGCTCACCCGAATCGAGAATCCGGTCGTGGTGATGCAATGCTCCCAGGATGGCATTTGTATCGCTCTCCTCAGGATCAGCAAGACCTAGTCGAAGTGCAGCACTGAGAGTTGCCTTCCTCCCGATGACGGGCCCCCTAAGGCCTGCCTTAATCCCGAGATCATTGTCTCGGTCAATGGTCAACACTAGCGTACGTGTCATGTGCTTCGGTGAGCTCTTATCGGGCTGTACTAATCAAGGGTTGGCAGATTCCGTGTCTTGTGTTGTGGATTCTTCCTGTGCTTCTTCTGGTCGTTGCCCCCGGTCCCTCTGCTTCCACCATACGTAAGATAGTGGATGTTTCATCTTCGGTTTGTCACATATGGAATCTTCTCCTTTGGAGACCGGGCAGCGCCCATCGAGTTTTAGCCGGCTGCAGCCTGCTGGAGTGTATTCTCGGTCGTATATGTGGCTGATTTGGTAGCGTGTTGTATCCAGATTAAAATCAGGAGCGCCTGAAAAGAATCCAGCACATTGGTCAATATCAATACCGATTGCGGCGGACATAGCTGCAAGGAAGACACGACCTGCATGATTCACGTTCTCTCCCATAGCAAGTTCGGCAATTGCTGACTCCATGCAAGGGGGCCAGTCGGAACGAGTCGCATCACCTGCATTGAAATCCATTTTTGCACGAGACTGAAGGATAGTTAGAACAGCACCAACTGGCTCACTTAGCCGTTCAGCAAAACTATCATCGATGCGTTCCATACGTTCATCGCAACGCGTCCTTAGGTCTTCTCGGATTCTTTCCTTCAACAATCTAGCAAGTCGTTGTTTTGAGTTCTCTCCGGAATGGGGGTTCATTGTAACCCAGCCGTGATCGAGAGGCCGGTTTGGAAGTCGCCAGTAATCTCCACTAATACGTGGACCCAATTCGATGAAATCCGTCATAGGAATGCTGTAGACCAATGCTCCATCTATCTGCTCAGATCGAAGATTCGAGATGTAAGTGTGGGCAATGATATCGAATGATTCGTTATCTAATCCAAGAATTGCATCCGCTCGACTCGCCTCTCCTTCAGCCCATCGAGCAGTAACCCGCTCCTCAAAGGTCGAACAAGCTACAAGCATTGCATAGAGGAAAGACAAACTCTCAGTCATGCGACCGAGATCGGTGCTAATATCCGATGTTGGAACTCCAATGCCATCGTCATGTAGTATTGATTCCTTGACACGCAAGTCGCCCCTTCTTCGAATATCGCTCAACCACCCATCCGTCAATAGGCTCTCCATGGTGACCCCGTTGTTCTCAAGGATGCTACGAGTATGCTTCACAGCCTGTGGAAGGAAAGGGTACCGTGCAAGGATGCGAGGGTCCTCGATGACAGGTGGATGTGGGGGCATCGGCATCCGGATTCACTCTATGATTGAACACTGGGGTTCTTCAACGCGACCGGTCAAGACCGGACATGGGTCCTCATGAGGTCAGGGCTATCGCTATGCGCGTTCAAGACCGTGTTCGGGCCCAGTTTGATTGGTCGTTGCACCAGGATATTCATGTGGCTAATCTTCTCTGTCAACGAGTCAATACGGAATCCTCAAATCGAGAGATGTGGACCGTTTCTGGTCGTGAAGAAACACTCGAATCCCTGATTGATAGGCTTGAGGATGGACCAATTGCCACAGTCGGTGCAGCTGCTGAACCTCAAGAAATCGAACTCGCCTTGTCTGAAGGCTATCGCTTGGTATTCGCTGATGGCTCTATTGGGGTGATTGGTGAACTGTCTGAGAAATCCCAGGATGAGGCGTGGTCCAACACGTTGCTTCTTGTTAGCGATGGTGATGGTGACCCACACATCGCCGAAGCTGCTCAACGAGGAGTATTGCATGCTATTCATGCTCATGGTGATAATGAGGAATCACTGATTGCGATGCTTGATCGCTTGGTCGCGCTTGAAACACCACCAGCAATTCTTCTCACCCATCAGACACCGGATCGAATCGATGGCATGCTCAATCCAGGTGGTTTTACTGATGGCGATAGGGCAGTATGTTTGTGTGCCTTTCTTGGAGTACCGATTGCCAACATACGTCTCATTGGTTACACCACTTCTGAGATTGGTCGATGGACCGGCACTACCGACCCTATACGCAAGATGCGAAAACTCACATTCATGCAGGAGGTTCTCGATGGATTGGGTGTAGGGGGAGAGTTATGACTGAAAACAAAACTCGTTCCGCGGCGACTGCCATCATCACTTTCGTCTTACTGAATCTGATATGGACTGGGGCATTACAAGCGACAGCGGACCAACATATCATCGCACCTGGAAGCGATATCGTTCAGGATTATCCATTCACGATGCCCGACCTACATGGCAGGGACATTCCCCTGCATGTCATGTTCACTGTTGAGCCAGTAGAAGGTGCAGCCGACACCGATGTTGTCTTGATGCTTGAGGATTCGAATGGTGAACGTACAACTCTCTATTCCTCTTCCTCAGAAGGGAGTGACGAACGCTGGATTACAATGTCGCCAGGTCCCTCGATGTTCATTCTAATTGTGTCCAATAGCACAGGCCAAATATCAATCCCTAAGCAGCATGTTGTTATCGATTTAGAGACCGAGATGGATCTTTACGGTCCTATTCAGGTAGAGGGATATATCGCCGTAAACATTCTCGCTCTTACACTTCTTATCTCAGATCGGGCGATTCGAGGTTGGCTCAAATCGAGGCGAAGGAAGCGTTCCAATCCAATGATGCGGAAGTTGCATGAGGATTGGAAGGCAACTAAACAGGCGCTGAGTGGAGGTGATGCTGTGGATGTTGAAGATCTAACATCATCGTTGGCAGCCTCTACTCAAACTAGCAGCATCGGGAAGAGGCGTGCGTGGTCACTAGAGGCAAAGGATGTAGATGAGTCCGAGCATGAGAAGGGTGATCAGGATATTGAAGATGCAGAAGCAATTGCCGACGAGCTCGATGCCCTCGGTGAAGGTGACGAGAGCCGTCTTCAGGGCAAGGCGGAGATTGATGAGGATCTGAAGACAGTGAGTGACCTTTGGGATCGAATGAATGACGATGGCAAGAAACGTCGTTAATCAGAGGAAGTCATCTAGTGTGAATACCGTCACACGGTCGTTCTGGAAGAGAGATTCTACACTGACTGCCATCCAATCGACATACTGCTGAGTGTAGTCGTCAATTCCAAAGCTGTCAATCACGTGATCGATTACACCCAGGTACTTCCGTACTGCACCTTGGGAGACAGTGAGGATAAGGTTCCCTCCACAACGGCTTTGTTCTCCTCCGGAAGATCGGTGACCATGCAAACCACCTATGGAATCAATCATCTGGATACACTTACCAGCTAGGGGCATACGGCGATAGGAATGATTGCAACTCCCACATCGAACCTTTTGGCGACTGAATGCATTGAGATTACCACGTACATCTGGGAGTAAATGGGAGCCAATGACTGAAGAAGCAACGATTTGGGCGTCAACGCCCCGGAGTCGACGGCCAAGGGATAGTTGAGCACTCATCTTGTCCGCCATACTGCCTAACGTCTTGTATGCCGAGTTCACAGGTCCATCATCCAGTGATGATGCCTCGTGAGTGTAGCCGTAACCACGGACTGCACCGATATCTCCGATTCGGGAGAGGACAAGATCCACCTTCCCGAGCAAATCCTTTGGATGAGGCATTGATTTTGTTGCTTCAAAGAATTCAGTAGAATAGGACCACCCCGCATCCACGTGCAGAGCCTCCTTGTCGAGTTCCATCGGGTTAAGTCGTGTTGTCAGAGTCAGCGGCGCATCCATCTGCCCACCCCTTGATGAGGGCAGAATCTTCCTGCTGAAGTTCAACAGCCCGTCCAGAAGCAGCATAATGCAATCTTCATCTCCATCGCAATTCCGGCGTTTAGCAGCATGGAAGAGCGTGTGAGCATAGCCTGCAGAAGCATCCGTCCATCCGATTAGGCGACAGAGGACGCCACCAGAGGTGTGTGGTGCCAGAGCAATTCCCAAATGTCCAACGAGATCATCAATTGCCTTGGCATTGTATATCGGTTCTAGTCCATAATATCGAATGAGTAGATCATCGATGAACTGACTAGCCTTCAGTAGATGTTCTCCACCATCTCGACTGGGGATGAAGTCCTGGGGGTAGAGCTCAAGAATTTGATTATCAGCAACCAGTTCGTTACCTCTCACATCGTGTGTATATCCCATCTTGATCAATTGCTCGACAGACGTGCCAATTTCTCTGGGCCGGAAATGTGTGACTGGAACATCGATCATATCGTAGCGGACTGTACCGTCCTTGAATGCAGTGATATCGTGGGCGGCTCGTAGAATCCCCTTTTCAATTGGCTCAGGTGTCTGAGCCCGAGAAGTCAGTCCCTTCATCGCTTTGATTCCGGTTGGTAGGCGATCGAGTCCAAGTGCGATTCTCTTCACTTCAAGAATATCGGCGAGGGGGATTGTTGTCAACTCTCCTTGACGGTTTCTCATTTGTGATCCGCGCCTCTCAGCGGGTGTAGTCCTACCACCACATTCCTTCGGTTCTGAGGGTATGACTCGGTGGTGACAACGTACGTGCGGAGTTTCCTTGTCACAACGCAAGCAACGTCGCGGCCCAACAGTGACTCGAATACTGCCTTCACGAGATACAGCGGTCTCAAGGAGGCGTTGAGGTCCGCCGAAGTTCATGATTGGATAGAGTGCGTGCGCTCTTTGTTTCATCTCTCGCGGTGCTGATTTTTCTGGTCGCCCCATCCTACACCCAACTCGACAAGGCGCAGCATCTTCCCATCGGTTGCCAGTGATTTCTCTGACGATAGCCAAGGAACCATCGACATCATTGTCATCAAGAATCTGTTTAGCAGCATTGAGCGCCTTCTGATCTTCAGGTCCTGAATTCACGATTTTTTCTTCAGCAATTTTTCCAGCAGCCTCAGTCGCAGCGATTCCTTCTCCACGTTGCCGGGCTGCGGTTTCTGCTGCAATCCGTGCGATTCTACGTTCATCTTCAAGAGCCGTTGTACGTGCATCTTCTTTCTTCACAACGGAATGCGATTCGATGGATTGTTGGATTCGCATCTCGATTGTGTTTTGTACATCTTTTCGGAGTGTTAGACCCGATTTTTCTGATTCAAATCCTAGTCCGTGTAACAGGGCCCGCCATCCATTTTCGATGACAATGTCGTCTTCATTGTGAACATGTTCGATACCTAGTGCCATTAGACTAGCCTTCACGACGCCGTGCTCAGACAAAGAGAGATGGCTGTCCCATTCTCCTGTCGGATGATCGGGAATCATCCAGACACTTTTCGATGAATCTGCGCTGTCTTTCTTCTTTACTCGTCTCTTCAGTTGCCTTTCACGTTGAACGGATTCGTCTGTGTTTGTCACGGAATCAATCTTCACACTCGGAGGAGTCCATCCTTTGGCAGCATCTGGGATTCGGAGTGAATTTCCTTCAACTTGCGCACCGCCTATACTATCGTGAATATGTGGAAGTAAGGCGATTGGTATGTCGGACCAACATAGGTTATGATTGGGATGGATGGCTATTCCGAATCGTTCGCTGCAGGCAATAGCTACCTCCCAACTAGGACTTACTTTTCTGAGGAATCGGTGCCAGTCGCGTAGCGCCCATTCATTTTCTAATCGATGCTCCTTACTTCTGAGCCGACGTCGCAGGATACCAGGTGGCTCAGTGTTGGGTAAATCATCTGATTCGAGATGTTTGGTTACGAATTCTAGATCCTCTTGATTTTTTATCGAATCAAGTAACTCACTTGCCCACCAATCCGTGGTATAGGAGGCTGGAACGAGCCTCTTGTTATTCTCAAGGAACTCTCCAAAACCAAGCATTAGTTCTCCATTATCCCAGATTGCACGGACCTTAGATTCTATTTGCAACCATTCCTCTTCAGTCTGAATTCGTCGAAACGTTCCATCTTCGAGTAGAACAGATGGGCCATCGATCTCATCTGTTGGTGTGATAGCACAGGCCTTCCCCGGACGTTCGATTTTCATTTGAGTTCCGACGGAGAGAAATTCACCCATTGCCCTCATGGATGCTGGATTCATTCCTGCGGCAGCAAGACCTGAAGCTCTTGGGCGGCCGTAGCGTAGACGGAATCCACCAGGTCGATTTGGCATTCCAAAGACCGGACGTCCTGCAATGATATCCTTCAAGAATCGCTTATCGATGGGGATTTTCCTTGATACGAACTTCCCCTCATCAGGCTCACCGTCGCTCTTTCCACGATTTGCAAAATCACTAATGAAGGACCAACCAGGAATCTCCAATCGCTCTACGTGCTTCTGAATCTTCGGTGCTTTGAGACAGAGCCCTTCACCAATCACGAGTAATACGCCACCTCGCACACGCCCATCATCGATATTTCGCACTTCACGATATCCAGCACATTCCTGTTCCTCGGTAGATTCACCATTAATCATCACTGGACAAGCCCTGACAATTACGTCAATTTCTTCGGGTGTTGGTCTGTATTGCAAACCCCCGCGATAGAGGCCAAATTCCTCTTTGACACGTTCTACTTCGGGACCAGTCGGGTCATACTTCGCTATACCTAGCTCAGATCGAATCATATCCCCAATTAGGACCGCCATCGCTTGTGCGGTGCCGCCAGCAGCACGAATTGGACCACAGAAATCAATGGATAAGAAAGTGGTTCCGTCTGTATTGCTGAGCAGTCTCACCTGACCAATTCCTTCCAGAGGTGCAACTAAGATTGCTTCAGTTAGAATGGCAAGCCCAGTCCTCAATCCTGCATCTATCGCCTTGATTTGATCCCCAGTTCGTTCCATCATTTTTCGAGCAACATCCTGCCCAATTTTGATTGCCGTAATCTCTCTATCCTCTACCTTGAGCATCTCGCGAATATCCTCGGCGACCTCAAGACCATCGAGATATTCGGCGAGGAGCTTCTCCGTTCTATCAGCGAGATCCTCTGCACGGGGGATTTCGACTTCAGTAGACATGTCGAGTCCTTTTGCACGCGCTTTGGCAGCAACCCCGTAGAGTCGCTCCGTCTCCTCATCTAGCGCCTGATGGTAACGTTCCATCTCAGCAGAGAGGCGCTTTTCATCGATGGCAGACATCGTTTGGTTCGCCATTCGATGCCACCTCGGAAACGGTACTGAAGAATGACGCTCTTTGAACAAATCGCTAGGACTGACAACCTTCATGCTTCGTCGTCGTTGCCTACAACCAATGGCGACTCCGACGACTCCTACAGAGGCCCGTGCCCTTCTCATAGAACGAGTTCGAAATCTCGCTTACCTGTATCAGCCGGAAAACCCCTTTACTCTTGCATCTGGTCGTATTTCACCTCATTTCTTCGATATGAAACCGGTTATGTGTGATCCAGAGTGCGCTCATCTTCTCGGGGTTCTAACCCATGATACACTCGAGAGCATCGGAGATATCGATGCAGTGGGAGGCCTCGAACTAGGTGCAGTTCCTCTGACAGGTATTGTGATTGCCAAAGCCCCTGCAGGTAGCGTCCTTCGCGGCTTCATTATCCGGAAGGAGCCCAAGGGCAGAGGGGGTCGGAAGACCGGCAATCCACCAGGCATTGAGGGCTCGACCCTGAAGGCGGGAGATCGATGCATCATCCTCGAGGATGTCACCACTACTGGTGGTTCTGCGCTAAAGGCCTGTGAGAGATTGGCAGAAATCGGCTGTAAGGTAGTTGGTTGTATCACTATCCTTGATCGAGAGGAAGGCGGTGCTGATGCCTTTAGAGATGCAGAAATCCCCCTCTATGCATTGTTACGCCTTTCCGACATCCAAGCATGATGCATGAGGCTAAATCCCACCTCTCTCTGGTTGAGCCATGGCTGGAACCAACGTAGTGATGAAGACGAGTGCAGGCGACATCAAGATCGAACTCTTCACGGATACGATGCCGGTGACTGCAGGCAATTTTCTCGCTCTCGCCTTAGATGGCTACTACGACGGCCTTCATTTCCATCGCGTCATTCAGGGATTCATGCTGCAGGGTGGTTGTCCTCACTCCGCAGATCCAAACTCCCCTCGGGCTGGAACCGGTGGTCCAAAGGGTGGAGGCACTTACACAACTAGTGATGGCCAGTCCATTGTCCGTGACCGTGGTGGCAATATCCCCGATGAACTTACTCAAAAATTCTCTAACGAGGTTGGTACACTCTCGATGGCAAATACTGGTAGGCCAAACAGCGGTGGCTCTCAATTCTTCATTAATACTCAGCACAACGATTTCCTCGATTGGTTCGGGCGCGGCGCATCTGCTCATCCAGTATTTGGAAAGGTCATCGAAGGAATGGATGTAGTGAAAGCGATTGAAACGACTCCTACTGGCCCCGGTGATCGGCCCCAAACTCCTCAACAAATCGAGTCCATTACTCTCGTAATTTGATTGATATGGCCTTACTGAATATGTGGTCAGTCGGCCATTTATTGCAATGGTTTGGGTTTGGCTTCTTAACGAGGATTGGCTGGCCATTGTTCCTTTTCCTATCGATTGGCTGGGAGATTCTGGAAATCTTCCTTCCATACGAATTTACAGAGGAGGTTTGGGAGAACAAAATTTCAGATCTTGTGGTAAACACCGTTGGCTTCCAAATTGGTCGCTGGTGCCACCTTAGAAGGTTCCAAGGTGGGTCTGAAAGCATCCCTTCAAGCATCAAGGATAAGTGACTCCCCTGCGCGTGGTGGCAGTATGCGAAAATGGATTCCATGGGTAGCTATCCTCGCTGTAGCTGTAGCAGTGATGCTTAGCCTACCTACCACAGTGGATCCAATCGTGAATAGGAATGTAGCCGATGTCCCGTTACCCCCTTCGCCTCCATGCCCGCCTGGAAGTGATTGTGCTGACACACATCCATGCTCTGCAGAAACGATGCCATCAGATGAGTTTGAGACTCGGTGGACCGCTGTAGGAAATAATCGCATGATGTCCTCCCCTCATGCAACAGATCTCAATGGAGATTCTGTCCTTGACATCGTTGTTGGGACAGGTGCGGAAGAGTCACACTCCGGCTCGATTATCGCAGTGGATGGCACTTCTGGAAACTTGCTTTGGGAAGTGGAAACGGATGGCGAGATGTTCGCATCCGCGCAGTTTGAAGATCTCAATGGTGACAATGTCGACGACATTGCTCTTGGAGGAAGAGATCAGCAAATGTTCGCAGTGAATGGTGCAACCGGAGATATCCTTTGGAGTTTCGATAAGACTTCCACAATTCGTGAGGCGTGGTACCAGTTTTACTCTGGACAGTTCATTGATGACATCAATGATGACGGAGTCTCAGATTGGTTAGTGGCCAATGGCGGCGATCCGATGAAGGAACCCGACGATGAGAGAGATAATGGGTACCTGATGATCCTTTCAGGGGCAGATGGACAGCCCCTAGGCGTCGCGGATCTTCCAGATGGTCGTGAAACGTACATGTCTCCATTACTCTACACGCCTCATCCTGATATGGCCGTCGAGGTTCTCTATGGAACAGGTGGTGAGACTTGGGATGGAAGCCTCTGGTCTACAAGTGTAGATGCCATTATGCAAGGTGATCTTAGTACCTCGATTCAAATTGTAGCGCCGACTCCAAACGTGAAAAAGGGCTTCATGACCCCTCCTGTGATTGCAGACCTTACTCTTGATGGAATCCAAGACATCGTGGTATCTTCTTTTGATGGTCGATTGATTCTAGTGGATGGTCGTAATTACACACACACATGGGCCATTGATATGCATGAAGTTGTTGAAAATGGAACTGCTTCAGGTCTAGAGTCTTGGGCCTCGCCAACGGTAGGATACTTCACCTCTGATTCAGTTCCCGATGTATTCGTCAACTATGTTATCGGAGTTTTCCCCCAGTATTCATCGTCTTACTATGCGCTTGTGGATGGAGCTACAGGCGACATCCTTTGGAATGAGACAACAGAACATACAATCTTCACAAGTCCCCTTTCTGTGGATCTTGATTCCAATGGTAGAGACGACATTGTCCTTGTTCGAGGAGCTGAAGAATGGAGAGCAGGTGGGGCTCTATCTTACAATTCTGCTAGTGTTCTCGAGACTTGTAGTATGAACTCCATTTCACTCTACAACCGAACGAATCTCAGTATTGGAACACCGTTGATTGCAGATCTCGATATGGATGGCGATTTAGAGATGGTTACTACGACTACTACGGGATATCTGAGTGAAACCGAGGGATGGACGTTGACACGCATGGATCTCAATGCATCTACACCATCGCGTATCGGGTGGGGTGCATACATGGGTTCACAATACAATGGTTTGTTCCTTGATTGAAAGACCTCTTGAAGTTTCAAATTCTGAAATATAGGGGGCAATCCTCAAGCATCGACAAATGACCTAATGAATTTGTGGAACTGAGTGTGGATGAGGCATTGACTCTGGCTAATCTTATCCGTTCGGATCGTACGGTTCCAGGAATTACTCGGAGTGAAAAAGCGTCCACAGAGGATGACTCCATCGATTGGACATTCAAAACAGCCGATGGAAAGGTGTTGGAGGACGCTGATAGAATTGCTGAAATCAAGGCACTCACCATTCCGCCAGCGTGGACAGAGGTATGGGTGTGCCCCAATAATCGGGGACACATCCAAGCTACTGGTGTCGACGGCAAAGGGCGCCTCCAATACAGATATCATCCGGATTGGATTTCAATGAAGACCAGAATGAAGTTCGCAGGTATCGCAGGATTTGCAGAAGCGCTCCCTGCATTAAGGAAGAAAATCACTCGTGATTTGAAGCGCGATTCTATGGATATCGAAAAGGTCAGCGCTCTTGTTGTCCGCCTTATGGACCTCTATAACATCCGGGTTGGTAGTGATGAATATGCTCGAACCAACGAATCTTACGGTCTAACCACGCTCCGTAATGGTCACATGGTTAGGAAGACAGGAGAGAACGCCGAAGGTAGACATGATGCTGTATTTTCATTTACAGGTAAGTCCGGTAAGTCATGGGAGATTCTGATTGAGGACGACAATATCGTTGATCTCCTTCTCGAAACACGTAAGTTGGGATCAAGAGGTAAGGACACAGATCTTTTCCACTTCGTGAATCCAGAGACAGGAAACGAGAACGATTTGAAGGCCGAACACATCAATCAATACATCCAGGATGCAACTGGAGAATCTTACACAGCGAAGGATTTCCGTACATGGGCTGCGACATGGAAATGTGCGTATCGTCTCGCTTTTATCGATAACGACACTGAAGGAAGTGTTCTTGTGAACTTCATTGACACATTACCTGCAAATGAGAATCTCCAGAATCTCGTGAATAAAGATGAACGAATCCCCCTCGATTCAGACACTGCGAGGAATAAGGCGATGCTTGCCGTTGTTGACACAGTTGCATCAAATCTAGGAAACACTCGTGCTGTTTGCCGTTCATCCTACATCCATCCCCTCTTCCTCGAATCTTTCCTCGATGAAAGCATTGGAAAGAAGTGGTCTAAAGGTCAAGAAGGGCCACGAATGACAGGCCTCTCCGATGAAGAGTCAATTGCGCTTAACGTCCTTCGTCAATGAGGTTGAGGACGAAACTCCATAGCCCGATTGTGAGGTCATTGATTCATGGAAGAACGGATTGAACGCGACACCATGGGTACACTTTCGGTGCCAAGCGATCGTTACTGGGGGGCCCAAACCGCTCGTTCCTTGATGAATTTCGATATCGGCGAGGATGCTATGCCCGAAGGCGTCATCCGCGCTTTCGGCATTCTCAAGATGTCAGCGGCAGAGACCAACAAAGCTCTCGGGACATTGGATGGCGATGTAGCGGACCTGATTATCGCAGCTGCATCCGAGGTCGCCTCTGGTTCGTTGAATGATCATTTTCCTCTCCGTGTGTGGCAGACGGGTTCGGGCACGCAGTCTAACATGAATGCGAATGAAGTAATTGCGAATCGAGCAATAGAGATGGCTGGAGGAGTACTTGGAAGCAAGGATCCGGTACATCCCAATGATCACGTCAATAAGGCTCAGTCCAGTAACGACACCTTCCCAACAGCGATGCATATCTCAGCCGCTGAAGCCATTATGCACAGTGTGATCCCCTCAGTTCGATCTCTCCGGGATTCATTCCAGGAAAAGTCAGAGGAATGGTCAGATATTGTGAAAATTGGTAGGACTCATCTGATGGATGCTGTTCCCCTGACTCTTGGTCAGGAAGTTGGAGGCTGGGTTGCTCAGATTGACGCCTCTCTATCCCGTATCGAGGTATCGATGGATGACCTCTACGAAATTGCCCTCGGAGGTACTGCGGTTGGCACCGGTCTAAACACTCATCCAGATTTTGCTGCAGGAGTTGCCTCAAAGATCGCGGGTCACACTGGTCTTCCGTTCCGAAGCGCTCCAAACAAGTTCGCTCAACTCGCAGCTCACGATGCAATCGTCGCGACGAGTGGGGCGTTGAGCGTTCTTGCTGTTTCTCTGATGAAAATCGCCAATGATGTTCGATGGCTCGGCTCAGGCCCAAGGAGTGGCCTTGGCGAGTTAGAGTTGCCAGCGAATGAGCCGGGTTCATCGATTATGCCTGGAAAGGTCAATCCTACTCAGTGTGAGGCGTTGACGATGGTCTGTGCTCAAGTAATGGGGAATCACACCGCCGTAACCGTCGGTGGGTCGCAAGGCAACTTCGAGTTGAATGTGTACAAACCCATGATGATACACAACCTACTACAATCAGCACGTATTTTGACAGATTCCTGTCATTCATTCCGTGAGCGCTGTATCGAAGGCCTTCAGCCGAATCGCGAGAATATCCGAGAGCATCTCGACAATTCATTGATGCTCGTTACAGCTCTGAATAACCACATAGGATATGATGCAGCTGCGAAGATTGCGAAGAACGCACATGAGAATGGGTTGACGTTGAAGCAAAGTGCCCTTGAACTCGGACTTCTCACCGAGGCTCAATTCGACGAATGGGTCCGGCCAGAAGATATGACTGGGCCGAAATAAACAGCAATTATACATCTAGAACCTCTGTCCAAAGAGGTAAAGGAGAATCTCTTCATCCAATGTGCATGGACGCTTACTTGGAGTTGCTTTCAAAGCAGAAAGACATTGAGACGATTGGCCAAATATCGGGCCTCCTTGGATGGGATCAGGAGGTTATGATGCCGCCAAAGGCTGCACCACTACGGGCTGAACAACTTGCATGGCTCTCCAAAACTCGTCATGGTATGATGACGGATTCTCTAATGGGTGATTTACTCTCCACTGCTGAAGCTGAAGACGATGGTACCAATCCAACTCGTTCAGGAAACTTACGCCTTATCCGAGATGCCTATGATAAGTCCACTAAGCAACCTACAGATTTCGTGGAAAGGTTGGCTCGGCACAAGTCCAAGTCGATTGTATCGTGGACAGAGGCACGAGCCAAAAATGACTTCTCGATTTTCCGTGACGACCTCGCAACGATGGTTGATCTTGCTCGCGAACTTGCTGACTACCTTGGATACGAAACACTTCGATACGATGCACTTCTTGACCTCTATGAATCAGGCCTAACAGTTGCCCGCCTTGATCCACTCTTCGCTGGACTCCGCGAGTCCTCAGTCCCTCTTATCCAGGGAGTGAATGTAGATGGCGGAGCTCATGATTGGGTCTACCGTCACAAGTGGTCGAAAGAAGGACAGGAAAATCTCAGTCAGGCTCTTTCCGAAGCAGTGGGCTTCGATTTTGGAGCAGGTCGTAGAGATGAATCTACTCACCCGTTCTGTGGTGGAGCAAATCCTGATGATGTTCGTTGGACTACTCGCTACGACTCCCGTGAACCGTGGGGGGCTATCTTCGGAACCTTGCACGAAACCGGACATGCCCTCTATGAGCAAGGGCGTCCGAGAAATTTGGATTTTGAACCCAGTGGACATGCTAACGGATTAGGCGTGCATGAGAGCCAAAGTCGTCTTTGGGAGAATCAGGTTGGACGTAGCCTTGCGTTCTGTGAATGGAGCCTTCCAATGTGGAAAGAACACTTCCCTGAGAACATGGATGGCGTAAGTGCAGAAATGCTCTGGAGGGCAATCAACCAGGTCGAACCTAGCTTAATTCGTGTTGAAGCGGATGAAGCCACATACAACCTCCACATCATGATCAGGTACGAGGTTGAGAAACTGCTTATCTCAGGCGAACTTGATGTTGATGATTTACCGGATGCATGGGATGATATGTACGAACGTTACCTCGGGATTCGTTCCCCTGATCGGAAACAAGGAGTCCTCCAGGATATTCATTGGTCGATGGGAGCATTCGGCTACTTCCCAACCTACACATTGGGCAACTTATACGCGGCCCAACTCCTCGTCGCAGCTCGAAAAGACCTCGAATCAGACGGCCATACTTTGGAGGATGATTGGCGCTCAGGCACCTTCACTCCCCTCTTAGGGTGGATGCGTGAACACGTCCATGCTCGGGGCTCAATACTAACTCCTGCTGGCCTCATTGAGGAGGCCACGGGAGAAGCGCCAACACCGGCCCCCTTCGTTGATTATTTGCGTGATAAGATTGGCACAATCTACGGTTCAGTTTGACCGTAACGATTGGACATGGGAACGAGGCGTCCTTATGCGCCGCCACCCCTGAACCGAATCATGGACGGACCGCGGACACTTGCTGCGGAATCAGTTGCATGGATGGAGAGGCGAATGCCTCAGAGCATATCTGCAGTCCATATCGATGATTCGTTGATTCTTGCAGGTGATTGGAATGGAGCAATTGTTGCTTGGAACTTAGAGGGGGAGGAGTTGTGGTCAACAGATGTGGGTGACCGAGTAACTTCCATCAAAATCGACCAGACCGATCAGAATATTCGTTGTATAGCTGGACGAGAAGCAATGAGAATCAACCCAATAGATGGCGATATTATATGGCGGACTGAATTCGATGGTTCAACAGATATCTTGGCCTGTGCAGATGGTGGAAGATGTTGGGTATCATCATCTGTCTATGATATTGAATTGAATGATTTCATAATTTGTGCAATCACACTTATCGACGCAGAAGGGGAAATCATACACAGGCTAGAATTCGATGAACGTCCTTGGTCGCTCCATATCTTACCGCCCGGAGAAATCGCCCTTGGTCTTGGACGACCTAGAGGGGGGCTGCTGCATCTGAAGCAAGATGGGGATCGATTGATCGATACCCATCTCGATTTAGGCGATTCACCCGTGTGTTGTGGCACTGGTCAGAGCGAGATTCTACTAGGGCATATCGATGGAGGCATTACAGAAATCAACATAGATGGTAAACCAGAATCTCTCCCGTCAATTACGAAGGAAACAATCGAATGCATGGTCAAGGACGAATCTCGTCTGTTAATCGGGACATCGGAGGGGAGCGCTATTTGCTATGACAATGAAAACATCTCTTGGTCCATTGATCTAGAAGCCGAGATCGAGAATATTTGTTTCTCTAATCGAGAACGTGCTTGGTTTAGTACTTGGTCAGGAAGAAATGGCCTAATTTCACTTTTAGATTCGGATAGTGGGAAAATAATCACACATCTCACATTATCAGCACGACTCAGAGATATCGCCGTTCACGAGGGTTTTACTGTAATCGGAATGGACGATGGTCGCTTACTTGTATTTGAGAGCGAGATGCTTGCAAGACGAATTGATTCGGCCCCAACAGAGGAGAACAATCGTTCTGATTTGAGAGATCGACTTCGCGCGTTAAGAAAATAAAATATAACAAATCTGCATCGGAAATAGGGGTCATACAACGTCAATTTCCTAAGAAAAGTGCCATTTTCTTGCAAAAGTTAATAGACATCCCTTGCTTATGCTAAGTTACCGCTCCGGGGGAGTGGCGTGACGGGGCAACCTGTTGCGGGGACTCCGGTCCGGAACCGCAAACCTGAGCGGTTCCGATCACTCGGCAACGAGTGGACGGAAGGTCGATCATTACGATGAGAGACCTGGAGACGACAGCGAAGGGAAACCGACGCTGGAACGAATCGGGAAGCTTCGGCAGAACGAGGAGAACGCAACCAAACGCAGCAATGCGGAGGGGGCTCGCTCCAAATCCAGTATCCGGGAATGAACAGAGGGGAAACCCGAAGGGAATGAACGAGAGAGAGAGGGGAAGTAGGAAACTGCGGAACCGATCGACTGGAAAGACGACTGGGAATCGAAGGGCAACCGGAGAGGAACAGGAGTCAACCGCGGAGTTGAGCAGAGGGGGCGAAGTCCACCCGACGGAACCCCCTCTGCTCGCTCCCACCTTGTCCTCTTGGACGATGGAATCCTCATCCTTCTGCTAATCAATCATTGTGGTATTGATTACCCTCAAATGGGTGTTTTCAAAAGATTCTTTGGATCGCCAAAATTGGTATTCGTTACCAGGATTTCCAGCGTCTACTTCAACATCATTCGGAGTTCTTCAACCGAACGCATTTCATCGAAGTAGATGGTTTCCAATGAATCATAGAGCTCTTTGTCACCTAACGTTTCAATCATAGGTAGGATTTGACCATAGGTTTCACTTGCTTTCATCTCAGTTTTGTAAGCCTCTTTCAACATCTCAGTGTAATCCATTGTATGGATAATCTCAGTATCGGCTCGATCTGTAGTTGCGATTCCATCCAATTTTACGATTGCAGCTCGGACAGCAGCAGCATGAGTAGTGGATTCAGTGACTTCTTCGGAAAAATGTGCAGATAGTTGTAGTCTATGAATCCCTGAGACATAGGCAGAATAGTGCGCATACATCGCAATAGCACGTAATTCCCAAGCAAGTGCACCATTGAGCGCATCGATAATACCTGACCGATTCATTGTCATCAGTTGTCGCTTAACACGGAATCGAATAAACCATTGGAATATACTGTTTTGACCTATATCACATAGGTCTTACAGCCGGTAGGCTTGAAATCGAGGGGCTTGACCGTTAAACATGGCAGTCAGGCGGATTCGAGCAATCCTATTGACCCTCGTTCTATTTCTTGCGCCTCTTGCAGGATGTTTTGGTACGGATCAAGAAGAGCCTCAAATCGAACCAGATCATTGGCTACCTCCTGTAGAGGAGCGCTTCGATATGATTTACCAAGCCGACGATGTGTTTTCACGTGTTTCATGGAATGGTTCGTATGGTATCGGCGACTCTCTTTCCGTCTTTGTCCCAGTTCCTGAGATTGATGCCTCTGATGGAGGAGCTGGAGTGACAGGTGGCGCTGAAGTCCATCTCGGTCTTTGGCTTCCTATCATCGAGGGTTGCGATTGGAGTTCTGCTGAACTACCTGTTGAATGCCAGGTACCAGTCATAGCAGAAATCGGACCTTACTATGATGATGGGGACGTTGATGCGTTAACTCCTGCCGATCGGCTTGGCCGTTTTCTGATAGAGAATTTTGTCCCACATGGCTACGGGGTTGCTCAAGTTTCGGTTTTCGGAACGGGCGAGTCAAATCATTGCATGGATTTGATGGGTCATGATGAACAGGCAGGAATCAAGGCTGCGGTTGACTGGCTTGGATCCCAATCATGGTCAAACGGTAATGTCGGTGCGATTGGCAAATCATATGATGGTAGCACGCCTTGGAATGCCGCGGCTTCGGGCTCCGAATATCTTGCTACAATCGTTCCTATGTCTGGACTTATCGGCGTCCATGATTTGATGTGGCGCAATGGTAGCATGGAGGCGCGTGGTGCAATCATGCACAATGGTGTGTACGGTTCTTTCGGACTTGATGGAGACAGCGGCGATATTGAGAATGCCTGTGAGGGTTATGTCGAGGGGTACTACGCTGGACCTGCAGCTTACATGACTGGAGACAATCTTGGTTGGACCGGTTCTGATTACTGGGAGGAGAGGCATTTCCTTACTGGTGCCCTAGATGTGTACAACGGTTCAATCTACATCATCCACGGGATGCAAGATTGGAATGTTGATCCTCACATGGCTTTCCCTGCACATCAGATGTCTATCGATGCAGGATTTGATGTCAAGGGACTTTATGGCCAATGGGCACACGATTATCCTGATCGAGAAAGTGGACATTCTTCCCTTTCGAGTGGACGAGGTGCAGAAGCGTATCCATACACGTTGCGATGGGATTGGGCCGATGACCTCCTAGAGTGGTTCGATTTCTACTTGAGGGACATTGGTCCACAACCTCGGTTAATAGCTGAGATTCAGGATAATATGGGCGGTTGGCGTGTCGAATCTACCTACCCTCCTGAGGATATTGAGTGGTTTATGATGGGTATGGATGAATGCGAGGTTTTGTCTGGTGGAGCAACAATCACCTCTACGAGTCAGACAACCATTGAGTGTTCAATGTTTGAGAATGAAACTCGTATAATTGGAACTCCGACTTTCCATGTAGAGGCACAAATCTCACTATTAGCAACCTCGGGACATCTCTTCGTAGAGATGGTTCGTGCGTCTGATGGAATGCATCTTGGACATGCGGTCATGGATCTCAGATTCCACGCCGGTGGCAAGGACGGCCAAGTCCTAACACCTGGAAGCACAGTGATTGCTAAAATGGAATTCTTTGGTATGGATGTCGTTGTTCCTGCAGGAGATGGCATACAGCTACTCGTTAGTCAAACAGGAGAGGATTACATCCCAAGTCCAGTTTCAACACAGGCAGTGACGATTTCGCTTGATGGGAATAGCGTTCTTGGCCTCTCTACAGTTGATCGGACTTGCGAAGATCTCTTCCTCCCGCCGATGCATGAAATGTATCCACAATGTTCCATAGATGATAATTCAGAAGAGTAATCGTCAGTGAAACAGCATATTTTTGACTGAATTGATGTAATTCTCCACAATGGGTTGGAAGCATATCGTGGCATCTAGTGCCGCAACTGGAGCAATATTGGCAATTTTCATCCTTGGAGTATTTGTCCTAGCCGAGATTGATCCTGGCTCATTTGCAGGGTTATGTGGCGGTTTTTTTGCGCTATCGGCGCTTTCAGCCTACATCGCAAATGAGATATCGAAATGGGCTGGTTGGCCAGAAATAGGTCTCAAAATCCTCATTCCTGTGGCATTTTTCACATCGATTATTCCTTTATTTGGGCCCATATTTGGATTACCAAATAACGAACCAATTACATTAGTCACAGTGGTCCTTTTTGGCGCCGTTGGAGGAGCATTTTGGAGTATTCCTTTTGCAGGGCGGGCATTTTACAATGAAAGAAAAACAACACAAATAGTCGATTCATCTACACCTGTATCTGTAATATTGACTGAATCAGAGTGATTGCTTTGAACGTGATATCAAGAAGTTCAGGTGCGAACCTCAGCACCTGGGTCCTCGTTGGCTTGTTACTCGCTCATTCTGCCATAGTGCCTGCGGCCGCAGAGGGGAGATCTTCACCGACGATTACACATGCCATCGACCGTCATGATTGGCATTCAAACGAGGCAATTGAGGTTACGACCATCATCTCGGATTCACCTTACAATGCGCTTTACACAATCCAATGGTCTGTTTTCGGTTCTGTGCCCACTCCATTACTTCAAGGCAATCAGATATTCCAGACCTCAGGCTCGTCAGATTCAACCGTTTTTGATATCTATGGTTTCTACATGGGTGATCGGTTATACAGTATTGAAATCGAAGTTTTGGATTCGGTTGGTTCACTCATTGAATTTACAGAAATCACCTTTTTTGTTATTGGACAGACGGTAACTCCTACCTACTCGGATTTGCTTGTTTTCGGTGATTCTCTTAGCGACATGGGCAATGCTCGTTCAGCCCTCAATGTCCCAGATGTCCCCCCATATTGGCAAGGTCGATTCTCAAATGGTCCTGTGTGGGTTGAGCATGTTAGTGACCGTATGGGCCTTTCAACCTCAATTGGTACCGGTTCTTCGGCCGGTGACAATCGGGCCTTTGGCGGCTCACAAACTGGAGCTGGTAACTCCTACATTGTACTCCCTAATGTTGGGACTCAGATTACGGCCTATTTTGCAAATGTACAGACTACTGTTCCGTCTGGCTCCATTGTTGCACTTTGGGCTGGAGGAAATGATTTCCTCTACGGATCAGCTAACTCCAATGTAATCGTCACGAATATGGAAGCTCATATCCGTCAATTATCGACGGCAGGGGCGACCGAGTTCATCATTCCAAATCTCCCTCCTCTAGAATTGACCCCCGAGATATTGAGCAGAACTCAAGCACAGCAGTCTACGATACGTTCCGAAGTTATCTCGTACAATCAGAAGTTGTCAAACCTTGTAGGGAATCTCTCCGCAGAACTCAATCTTACAATTCACATGGTCGATGCGTGGTCAATATTCCACGAAATTGTTCAGAATGAGGAGCATTTTGGTTTCACGGATACGCAATCCGCTGCGTGCCGAGGTGGTGTTAGCCTTCTACCTCTACCAATCTGCAATTCTGGCGATCCAATCTCTCCTAATGTGGATGAGTATCTCTTCTTCGATAAGGCACATCCAACTCGGGTAATGCATCAGACAATTGGACATCTTGCGATTGAAGCAATTGGTGATCTAGATATTGATGGCGATGGTATTTCTGATGCAAACGATCTCTGTAATTGGACAAGAAATGAAACTGTTGATTCTGTAGGTTGTTCTTGGGAACAAAGAGACGGAGACGATGATGGCGTGCCAAATGGTGACGATATTTGTCCGAATACTGATGCTGGAGCCAACTCAGTTGATGCTTCTGGATGCGCAGATAATCAGCGTGATTCAGATCAGGATGGCTTAGTCGACTCAATTGATCCATGTCCTGACGGCCCTCCTGGTCCAGATTATGATATGGATGGTTGCGCAGATGAAGTGGATTCTGATGATGACAATGATGGCCACGAAGATACTGTTGACGAATGTCCTCGAGGAGCAGTGGGCCTTCATTCCGATGACTTGGATCAGGATGGCTGCAATGATTCAGAGGATGACGATGATGATGGCGATGCTCTTAGTGATGCAGACGAAGATACTCTCGGTAGTGATGAAAGGGACCCAGATACAGATGATGATGGAGTAATGGATGGAACAGACGCCTTCCCATTAGATCCAGAGGAATGGAGTGACGCCGATGGAGACGGTTGTGGTGATAACCGAGATATGTTTCCAAGTGACCCTACTGAATGTAGGGATAGGGATGGTGATGGAGTAGGGGATGTAGGCGACGACTTCCCTGATGATTTGACCGAATGGGTAGATTCGGATAATGACGGATTTGGAGATAACAGCGACATCTGTCCTAATGAAGCGGGTGATGCAACTCACCCTCTAGGTTGCCCGGATCTCGATGGAGACGGATACGGTGACTCTGTTGATGTATTCCCGACAGATTCCAACGAATGGAATGATACTGATTCAGATGGTGTCGGCGACCATTCAGATATCTTCCCAGAGGATCCATTGGAATGGATAGATTCTGATGGCGATAGTCAAGGCGATAATAGCGATGCATTCCCATCTGATCCGTTGGAATGGTTGGATTCAGATGGAGATGGATATGGGGATAATCAGGATGTCTTCCCAGAGGATTCCAAGGATTGGGTTGATTCTGATGGCGATGGTTGTGGAGACAATACTGATCTCTGGCCGAATAATCCACAGGAATGTGGTGATCGCGATGGAGACGGTTTTGGAGATAGTATGGATGTTTTCCCAGATAATCCGTTGGAATGGTTCGATCAGGATGGAGATGGAATAGGGGATAACTTCGACGTTGACCCCTTCGATCCAGAACTTCGGACTCCAGAGGATCTCGCCCGCCAAGAGAATAAACGCACAGTAACTTATGCAATGATATTGATTGGATTACTTGCTCTGATTTTCGCCGCTGTTGCTGTTGTTTTCTATATTCGAATGGAAGAGTCCCGTACTAGTGAGCCATCATCACTCTATGATTCGATAACGGAATTTTCAGTACCTGTTACTGCACCACCTGCTGATATGTTTGGTGGAGGGACGACATCCAATATCCAGCTGGAAGAAGATGTAGAATCCCGGATTCTGTGATTATGGCACAAGTTCCATCTGGAGTAAATCACTGATTTTCTCAGCAATCTCTTCCAAGCCATTTATCTCGGTTTTTGCCCGAATGGAAAGGCTTGTTTTTGCTTCTGTGCCGGAGTTACGGATTCCAAACGAAGCCTCGATACCATCGATATCCCCTCGGAGAAGGAAGAGTCCGGATTCTCCTTCAATTCCTTTGCGCTCGAGGTTTACTTCTCGTCCCTTCAAGGAAATCAGGATTATTTCTTCGATTCTATCTGTAATCGGACCAACACCAGTCCATCGGGATCGATCGGTATCACGGATGGATACACGTCGCTTCCATCCCGATGTGAATGCTGGAACAACATCCATGGTATTGAGAGCAGCACGTGCCATCAACTGTGAGATTAGTGTAGCTGCCCCATCACCCACCAAACTCCATTCATCATCAATGACTGGATGTGGTGAGGCGAGAACTAGGTGGCCGGAATCTTCCGCTCCAATGATTTTTGGCCACGATGCACCGCTCAAATCCTCCGCTCTCAACGCTTGGGTTAACCAACGATCACCAACAGCACATTCGTGAATAATCACATTACTTCGAAGACGAGCTATTGATGCAGTCAATGCAAGATCGGTTTCGATTGAGAAAGCAGCCGTCATTCGTTCGATTCCATTTGCAGACCATGCTCGCATTAAATCATCAGCCATTTGGTCTCCATCGACTACCTTCGCACCACCATCCATGGCTTCGATTAGGAGGCAACGATCACCATCTCCGTCCAATGCGGCTCCAATGAGACTTCCAGCACTTGGGGGCCGATTTCCATGCAAATCTCCTAATTCTCTGAGTAATTTATGTTCATTAGTTTGCATTTCTTTCCATGTCCATGAATCAGTAGGAGATAGATCACCTGCCCCACAGTTTTCGTTGAGTGGAGAATCCACATCAGAGATCTCCCGAAATGGAATCCCACGGCGAGCGAGACCTGTAGCGAACCATTCTGCTGCGGATCCTCCAGATGAATCAAGCAGAAGTTCGGAGGTACCAAGCGTTTCAGTCCAATTGATAGATGTGGAATCAAGGGCGAAATCATTCGCTATTCCATCGAATCGTTTTGCAAGTGTATTTCGATGCCCTCGTTCCGCGTTGACCATCTTATCTGGAAGGCATAGTTCTGGATCAGGCTCTCTGTCTTCTTCAAGATCAGCGATTCTCCATATTGTGTCAGCGACACGCTGTTCAAAGACAGGCATCGATTTCCGACCCTCTGCATCGAAGAATTTCACTCCGGAATCGGAAGAAGGGTTGTGGCTTGCTGTTACCATGAGTCCGGCATCAGATCGAGTGCCGATGACTGAATTGTGTAGACCAGGAGTCGCAACAAGCCCACCATGGATGACTTCTGCCCCCACTTGATGGAGACCATCAGTCAATCCAGAGACTAGCATTGCATTACCGGGTCGTCTATCCCAACCAATCACAATTTTCGGTTGACGGCCGAGGTCTTCTTTGAGCACCTCTGCGAAAGCCATCCCGAGAAGCATGAACGCTCGACCATTTACTTCCCGCTTCTCGACAATTGCCTTCAGAGCCTCCAGGTCACTCATAGGGGCGGCTTTGACAGCCCCCCGGATGCCATCTGTTCCATGCAACAGAGGGCGTTCCATGCCATTCATTCCTTGACCGTCTGACCGGATTTGATCAGACCGCTCACGGTTACGTTCGGCCATGCACCAGATTCCTTCCCCATGATTGTGCCAGGGTTCGTCACGACATTACATCCAAGTTGAACTCCTTCACCGAGGATCGCTCCGAACTTTCTCAACCCTGAATCTTCGAGTAATTCCCCCGTTTCACCATCGCGAATGAGGATGTTCCGTCCATCGTTCCGTAGATTGGATAGTTTGCACCCTGCTCCTATATTGACTCCTGAACCAAGAATAGAATCCCCCACATAATTGAAGTGAGGTGCTTTGGAATTAGGAAGTAAGATTGAATGTTTCACTTCCGAACAATGTCCTACCACAGAACCATCACAAATCCAAGAATATGGACGAATATACGCACCTGGCCTAATTACAACATTTGGCCCGATGTATGTTGGCCCTTCAATAACAACACCTTTTCCTACCTTTGCAGAATAATGAATTAGGAATGCTGATCCATCTTTTTTATATCTCTCAAAATTTACTTTTTTATTTTCTACCATTTCATCAAGCTGTGATTTCAGTGAAAAATTTGAACTTGGATTCAAAATTTCCCAAACTGGCCCTTTTGGGAAATTTGGAGCATCCTCAGCATTGGAAAGACTCGGGAACAGATCCGATACATCGGCTCCTCTCATGACACATCAACATCGCTGATTATTCATGAGTTGTCCGGCTGTTCGACCATTGATTGCGGTCCTGCAGCCATCACACTCGTTGTGGCATCCTCTTCGTAACGTTCGAAATTATCCTTGAATAGTTGAACCAGATTCTCTGCTGCATCATCATATTCTTCCGGTTTTTTCCATGTGCTTCGCACATCGAGAATATCTGAAGGAACCCCTTCACATTCAACAGGGACTTCAAATCCGAATCGTGGATCAATCATCATTTCAACATCGTTGAGGGAGCCATCTAGTGCTGCGTTCAGTAGTGCTCGAGTCCATCGGATTCGAATCCGGTCACTCTTACCGTAACCTCCCGCAATCCATCCAGTGTTTAACATCCAGCAGGTGGCCTCATGTTCGTCGATTTTCTCTGTTAAGAGATCACCATAGACACTTGGATGCATGGGCATGAATGGCGCCCCAAAGCACGCACTAAACGTTGCTTTCGGCTCTTTGACACCCATCTCAGTACCCGCTACTTTTGCGGTATATCCAGAGATGAAGTGGTAAGCGGCCTGAATCGGATTAAGACGTGCGATTGGTGGTAGCACACCGAAGGCATCACAGGTCAGGAAAACTACGTTATGAGCATGACCTGCCATGCTCTTAAGAATACGATTTTCGATGAAGTCGATAGGATATGATCCTCTTGTATTTTCTGTTAACTTACCGTCATTAAAATCCGGGATTCCTTCTGCATCGAGAATTACATTTTCAAGGATTGATCCAGGCATCCGTGTTGTAGCAAAAATTGCAGGCTCATCTTCTTCACTCAACCTAATCATCTTCGCATAGCATCCGCCTTCGAAGTTGAATACACCCTCATCGGACCAACCGTGTTCATCATCCCCGATTAGAGGCCGGAGCGGGTCGGCTGAAAGCGTCGTCTTTCCAGTTCCTGAAAGGCCGAAGAATACTGCAGTGTCACCGTTATCTCCAACATTGGCAGAACAGTGCATAGGCAGGTGTCCTTTACTCGGAAGAATGTGATTCATGATTGAGAAGATGGATTTTTTGATTTCTCCAGCATAGCGTGTTCCACCAATCAACACAATTCCCTCGGCGAAGGAAATGATGACGAAAACCTGCGAGTTCAATCCAAGGGTGTTCTTTGGAGCTTCAAAATCCGGTGCATGCAGAATGGTGAATTCAGAAGCACGCGTTTGAATTTCTTCAGGTGTCAGCCTAAGGAACATGTTTCGTGCGAAGGAGGCATGCCATGCACTATTGGTGACGAGGCGTAGAGGGAGTCTTAGATTTGGATTGGCTCCACAGGCAAGGTCTTGCACATGTAACTGGCTGGAAGAAGAGAGATGCTCGATGACCTTCGCTTTCAGTTCAAGATAGGAATCTCGTTCAATCGGTCGGTTGACATCACCCCACCACACTGCATCAGTAAAAGGCGTCTCATCGACGATGAATCGATCGTGAGGTGACCGCCCAGTTCTTTCACCGGTTTCAGCAAGAAATACACCGTGTGCGGTCAAGCGCCCTTCTTCTCGTTGGAGTGCGTGCTGGATTAGGTCAGTGGATTCGAGATTCCAGTGTACATCGCCTTCGGGTTCAATGCCGATAGCCTGTAGCCGTGGCTCAGTCACGACCCCTGCTGTGCCCATTAGGGGCAGAACCATGGCCCCACCGGTCCACAGTCCATCCTTCAATGATTGGGCCGAATCATGGAGGAGTTCGGTTCTTTCCACCTTCCATCGATGATACCTTCAATTCAGTCGAATGGTAGGACAGGGCATGGAAACACCTCCTGATGAGGAGGACCGCTTTTTGCAGGAGCGGCAATTCGGCATCGGTTCAGGCATCGATATCTCAGATCTCTTGGACGACGTCGCAGATTCGTTCAAAGAAGAATCTAAGCTGGAAAAGGCTGATGAGAAGCCTGAGGAAGATGCTGCAATTGGAGAAATCCTCGACCCTTTTGCAGAGGATGACGGGATTGGACCAGGGCGAGTCATGCGGGACGGTAGTGTTCCGATTGCTCCAGAACGGGATTTGATTGAGGACATCGCTATCCAGGGAGAGATTCGCCTCAATTGGGCGTTAATGGGCGCGATGATTACAGTTTATTCTGCGATTTCAATTCTAATCGGCACCGTCGTCGAAAACCCCCTCTTTGCCCTTCTTGGTTTGATGGCTCTTGCTGGATTTGGATTTACTCTTGGAGAGCGTTGGGTTCCTCGTCCAGCGATGCGTCAACTCGGGATTGTTTGGCTCATTATTGCAATGAAGATACTCTATGGTTTGGCGATTGAACTTGGGTCATGGGAATTGTTTGGGCTTTTCCCTCTTAGTGAGAATTACGTGGGTGTCCTTCTTTTGGCATTGGTAGGAGTCAATGTTGGCGTTGCTTATCGTTATGATGAGGATGCAATCGCAGCCCAAGCAGTCCTAGTTCTTCTTGCGATTTCCTCCACTGTGGGCTCGTTGTTAGGAGAAATTGGCGTAGCTGGCATGATCTTTGGCGCATCAGTTCTGTTTCAACTCCTTGCACTTCATCGGAGAAGTGGAAACCTCGCGTCGCTCGGAATCGCTTCCTCGAATCTTTGGATTGGTATGCATGCGTTAACTAATGGCTTCGAAATTGGTTCGCTAACCGTTGTTCCCATTGAGACGCCCCTGGTCCTTTTTCTCCTTTTGATCTTCACAAATGCCATCAATGCAGCCATGGCTTCCCGGTTTTCAGCCTCAGAAAATTGGTTCTCAACAGGGCTAAATGTTGTCGGACTTGGCCGCCCCGGTCTTTGGTCGGTTTCAGTAGGCCTAGGCCTAATAGGGGCGTTGATGGCTATCGGTGCAAATCGTGAAGATTCGTCCTTTGCTCTTGCAATGGTCACAGGTCTGTTGACAGTGTTTAGCGGATCTTACCTCACGGTTCGGGGTGTGCCTCCGTCTAGGATTATTGCCCTTAATGGAGGAGGATTATGCGCACTCACGTTTCTCCTCATAATTCTCGATGCAGGCCTGTTCGAACTTCCATCATTCATTGATGCGTATGGAACATTCACTGTGGGTGCAGTGATTATTGCTGCATGGTTGATTTTGTCGAATCAAGACAATGTTACTGATAGGGTACTTTGGACAGGAGCAGTCAGCATTGTTGTTCTTCTGACAGTTCTGATTCCATCCCGACCTTCTACAGAAGGAGGAGACGGCGGTCTTCTTCTTCTCAGTTCGGTACTTTTGATGATGATAGCAACAACCTATCTTGCAGTACGGAGGACTTCTCCAAGCCTCTCTGGAGTAACAGCCCTTCTTCCATGGACTTGGGTGTTGTTCATGGGAGCCCTCACCTCAATCGTACAAACATTCTCGGTGACAAACGATTTTTCGGGCCTCCCAACGGTTCAATTTGATGGGACACCTCTCACTTTCTTCCTTGGTGTAAGCGCCCTATTGCAACTTATTGTGAATCTCAATTACCCTGATGGAGGAGTGAATCTTGCTGAGCGTTTCCTCGGAACTCAAGAGGTCTCAGCCCGACTCCGAGATTCAGGTTTGATGAAGGTCTGGAATCTTGGTTTCATCCTTGGTTTAATCGCATTGTTGTCAGTTACTGTTGAGGATGGTATGACTGGAAGCCATCTACTCGTTTTGTTTTCTGTATTCCTTGGAATCCACATCGGAGCGGACGCTTTCGATCGACATCAGGGCAATCCACGTCTTCTATTGGTAATGAGCGCCCTCACAATCTATGTTCTAATTTGGCGCCATGAGATGGCAGCTTACTGGCTAGTTCTTCTATTAATCAGTACTAATGCTCTGACCTGGACTCATCGGGGTCGAAGCGAAGAGAGTAATCTGCACATACTGAATCTCTCAACAATCGGGTTCGGAGTCCTTGTTTGGGGAACCAGCATGGATCGGGTTGCAGCATACCCGATGACAGCTCCTTTCCTACTCGATGATGCTGGAACTGCCTGGATAATGCTCATTTGTACTTCGATTCCTATCCTTGCATTCCTTCCAAGGATATCTCATCTTAACGAAATCATTCGCTCCTCTTTTGCTGCGCTGTTCCTAATGTCAAGCATCACAGTTTCCTTCATACTCACGGGGCACTCGGCTTTGCATTTGTATGCGGCCCTCTTCCTCTTTGCAGTATCCAGCCTGATGATCTCTGTGAATGGGGAATTACGTTCAGAGATTCGACAAGTAACCACGCGTGATAAGCAACTGTCTTCCTTGATTCAGGCGCAGGAAATAATTCAGAAACTCTCTTCGGAAAACGAGACAGGTGAACCTCTCTCTCAGAACCTTCTGATGTTCAATAGTGAGGCCTCTGCCGAGGCTGCCTTAGCCCTCTCACCGGAGGCTCGTGCCAAGACAGCTGTTGCACAGAGTGGTTCGGGTATGCGAGTAATCGATCCGAGAATAGTTGAACTTCTTCAGAAACAGAAGAAGCGAGCAAAGGTATCGGATGCCTCTGGGATTAAAGATCTGATGGTTGGTGATATTCATCATCGTCCAGTTGTAGTGACCTCTTTCCTTGGAGTGATGCTTGTCGCTGGTCTTGCTATTTCTCTTCTCTTTCCGTCGGCCCTCATGTTAGCATTAATCGGGATTGGATTACAGAGTATTCTACTGACGATTGTATCTAGATGGAGAGCCAATGAAAGTAATTTGACCCTGCCGGATATCGCTGGAATCGAATCGCCGATTGCTATCACGATGGTAGGTCTTGCCGTGATTGTTGGATTGGGTTCGAGTGTGGTTGGTGCATCAATAAGCGACCAGCGTCTCCTTCTCATCTTGGCTGCGATGAATCTGGTTCTCATCACTGTTTCACTCTTCGGCAGAAAGGATATTCTGAAACGAATTCCTTCCGCCTTGGAATGGTTGCTCGGAACCCTTTTCATTGCACGAATCCTTGGTATACCTCTTGGCGGAACTCCCTCTTTTGGTAGCGTAGACGTGTTGTCTGATACTCATCCGTTTATCAGTTGGACAATGATATGGGTAACCCTCGAAATCGTGCTTATTGGCATGGCTCTGCTTTGGGATTGGATTGAAGGAAGACGTCGTGAAGCGGGTCTTGAAGACCATCGAAGTGCAGGTGGAAGGGTTGTTTGGGCCTTTGGAATTGCCTTACTCTCTGTAGGTCCTGCAGGACTGATTGCCTCAATTCTCGGACTTCGTCGAGGGATTCAGTGGACTCAATCTGCAGTTCTGATGGGCACTGTGCTTAGTATCGCCATCTCTATCTTCGCTTTATCCTCCTCGGTATCCATTCTTCAGGAGAACCTTGGGTATATTCTACTGACAATGGGTTCTGCCTCATTTGTAGCGACGTTGTTTACTATTCAGGAACCTCGTCGAATTTGGACTTCAGCTCACCTCATTGATGCACATATTCTGTTGGTTCTTGGAATCCTTATCTCACCATTGCCGAACATCGCTTTCCTCTCGACTTTACTGATACTTTCGACGCTTACCTGGCTAACGGGCATCCTTCAATTACGCAAGATGTTACGGTTTTGGGGAGCCACAGATCTCGTATTTGCTGGCCTCATGGCAATTCTCACTATTGGGTCCGAACTACTCGAACCAACGAACGCTTTCATCGCTCTGATTGTTCTCGCAATTGAACTCGGATTAGTGGTATGGCTTGCTCAAAGTCGCCAGGCAGCAATGATGGCCCAGGAGTAGCCTCCGTGATTCCCATTCCGTGGATAGGTTGATTCGCAGTAGAAGGAAGCCGGACTCGATGACAGGCCCATGGATTGCCGATGCTTCTGAGGAGAAGGAGCATCCAACGGTACCTATTGGCATCAATGAGATGACGATACCACGTGTCGCACTCGTGATGTCTGTCGTGACACTGGTGGCCATTCTTCTCATGGGCGGCGTCATTGGTTTTTCCTTCGTATCATTCCTCAATAGTATGGATGAATCATTGGCTGCTGGCAACGATGATGTTCTCATGGAAGATGGTCGTTGGGTTTGGGAAGTCCATTTCTTGTTTGATACTTGTACACCTCGAAATGATGCATGGGTTATGCCTGACGTGTTGTCCGATCAAGACGACGAGTACCTATATCCGGGGGAGGTTGAATGCGAATGGATACATCAGGGCGAAGGCGATCGTGCAGTTGTTGTGATTCATAATCGTGGACCTAACACCGTTGACCTCATGCTGACTTCAGATCACGAGTCCATCGTCTTTGGAGAGAGTGATGACACAAGTCTATTGGTTCCTAGTATCGGTGAAAATTCATCTTACTTTGCTATGCTTGATTTGAAGGAGGATATCGATGAGACTACGTTCACAATCAATGCATCTCATGTGACTGTGATGGATGCGGTTGTGGGCATGGATATCAATTTGATGCGCGGATCAAATACAGAACCAGTCCACACCGATCCAGGCGACCGAGTTCAAGTTCACTACACGGTATGGGACGCTGATACAGGAGAAGAACTAGACGATGGGGACCTCCCTGCAACTGCCGGCCCCGATGCCATGTGTGAGACTGGAGCACCTTGGATATGTTACATCGATGGATTCCCTTGGTCAATCCTTGGTTTAGATATTGGACAGGATCGAGGTGTACTTGGACCAGGGACAACACATACAACTCTATTGCCCCCGCCAATTGCTTATGGTGGAAGTGAGGGACATCAACTTGAGAACTCATGGCTGAGGTTTGAACTGGAATTATCCCTTCTTGCAGCCATCTGAATCGACCCGAAATGCCCATACCGTGGCACCCTGAATCAAAGCCATGAGCGAAGGGCATGAGGCGGTCAATTGCGATGGCCGCGCTCAATCTTGGGCTACGCGGCGTTTGAAGCCCAGTTCACCGCGAAGAGGCGAGCCAGCAGTTCACATGAATGATCAGATGCGGCGTCTTTCGACCCCCTGGTCTATTGCCGTCGAGCGTTCAATACGTATTTCAAATTCAGAATTTCTACCAGGAGTCCTACTCGATCCTGCTTGTGGTTCAGGTATCCATCTAGCAGCGATGTGCCTTGAGACAGGGCGCGTTGGTCTCGGGATCGAATTAGATGAGGAAGCGGGAAAGTTTGCTGCTGCGAATATGAACCGCCTTTTGGAGAAAGGTAACGGGCCCGGACGCATCTCTAATCGTATTCTAATAGGGGATGGAGTGGATGCAGAAGGTGCACTCAAAACGTATCACGACTCATTGGAAGATTCTGGCATTTCTTCTACACCTCCGGTTTCCTTGCTTCATATCGATCCAGCCCGTCCTTTAGACGCACAGAATCACACCTTGGATGAAATGGCTCCACCCATCGGAGAACTCCTCAGATCATGGGTTCCGCATATGAATCAGGATGAGCGTGGCCCCGCTCTTTTACTCGACCTTTCTCCTCGCCTTTCAAGGAAACAACGGGGAGAGATTGATGCGATCCTCAATGAAGTAGCTCCAGGGGCAGCGAGGACTTGGGAGTGGCTTTCCCAAGGAGGAGGTCGAATCGATCGCCTCTCCGTCTGGGTCGGACCTTTAGCGAGCGAATCGTCCCATAGAGCAATTCGGATGGGTCAAAAAACACCCCTTCGAACTGTTGAAGCCGGGAGCACGTCACCCTTTATCTCTGAGAAGCGTGGCATGCCACCTTCTTTCGACCAATGGATTGTAATCGTAGATCCCGCTGTTGTTGAGGCACGCCTTCATGATGCATGGCTCACCTCTTTCGATGCACCTGAGTATAATCCAATTTGGCAACGTGCATCTCTCCGCCGGCCTATCCTTGTTAGCGATACCCCTCCACCTAATTCACTTCTTGACGATCCCTTCACGGTCGCTGTAGGAAGAGTGTGCGGCCATCGATTGAGCTCCCCAGATATGGAAAATGCGCCTACAGTTGCGAGAGCGGCCGAGAGGTCTGGTATTGGACACCTAGTCCTTCGTTGCGAGGTTGATCCTGAACTCCATCCGAAGATTCAGAAAAGGTTGAACAAGGCCCTGAAGGGCGTTGAAGGGGAGCGCGGTTTCATTGTTGACGTGCCAGTGAGTCGAGGCGACAATTGGCACGTAGTGCATGTCACGTGTATCGAATCCTGAGCCTCTAAATCGGTGGTCTGCATCGTTCCATTCATATATGGGGGGCAAGTCGGTTGGCTGCCCGTAAGGGCCATCGGGTGACCGATGAACACGGGGGAACCGTAGAAATGAGTACCGAGAACGACTTCGGAGAAGATTTCCTGTACATCCTGCGAATCGCAGATGCTGACATTGATGGCGTGCGACCGATTGGGATGGGATTGACGAATGTAAAGGGCATTGGCCGCCGTACTGCGCGACGCCTCTGTCAACTTGCAGAGATTGATCCCAGCAAATTAGGTGGTCATCTAGATGATGCTGAGCAAGATCGTCTCCGTAACGCGATTGATACTTACCCCTCTCTTGTCCCTGGCTGGCTTGTCAACAGAGAGCGCGATCTAGAGACCAATGAGGACGCACACCTATTTTCTCTTGAAGTCAAACTAACACGGGACGATGACATCGCCCGTCTTGCCGAGATGAAGGCATACCGTGGTCTTCGCCACCGAAGTGGTCACAAGGTTCGCGGGCAGCGTCTTCGAAGCAATGGCCGCAGTGGTCTGACACTCGGTGTTGAGAGGAAGAAGGTTTGAGGAGGGGATTGAATGGGCCAACCGAAGTTTTCACGTCCTAAGACACAGACCCCTACTCACCCATGGAAGGCTGAGCGAATTGAAGAAGAGCATGCTCTCAAGGAACAGTACGGCTTGAAGCGTATTGGTGGAATGAAGGAGATTTGGCGTGCTAAGAGTGCCCTTCGTCGCCATCGCCAACTTGCTATGAAGCTCATTGGTCGAGTCGATACTACAGAAGGCCACTTTATGCGAGAAAAGGGAGATTTCCTTTCCTCAATGCATCGTAAAGGCCTCATTGCGGAGGAAGCAGGATTAGATGATGTTCTACAGATCAACGTCGAGAATATGCTTGATCGCCGACTCCAGTCCCAAGTTTACTACAAGGGATTCGCCCCTTCTATGCGCGCTGCACGGAATATTATTGTCCATGGCCACATTGTTCTGGGCAACCAGAGGATGAACGTTCCAGGTTACCACGTCCTACGTCAGGAGGAGGCAGAAATCGCTTACCACCCGACTTCGAAGTTCAATAATCCGGACCACTCAATGCGTCAGGAGATGGAACGTCGAAGACAGACTGTTGGTGGCGACGTCGAAGAGGACCCAGAAGCAATCCCAGACACACGCGAGTGGACTGAGACCGATGTAGACCAAATCAAGCAGGATGCTGCAGAAGCCGATGCAGTAGTTGAGGAAGGAGGCGATGAATGATGGGTCATAAGGCAATAGTTCACATCTTCAGTTCTCACAACAATATTTTGCTTACAGCTACTGATTTGACTGGTGCTGAGACAATCTGCAAGGTTTCTGGTGGCATTGTTGTTGGCAAGGGTTCTGCTAAGAGCGGACAATTTTCCTCAACTCGAGCCGCTGAACAAATTGCTGAGATGCTCACTGAGAAAGAGTTCGATCAACTAATTGTGAAGTACCGTGGTGCTGGTGGCAATCGTTCACCTTCTGCACCTGGCGCAACTTCGGCAATTCGTGCTCTAACTCGTGCAGGTATGACTATCACACGCATCGAGGATGTCACTCCTATCCCAACGGATGGGACGAAGAAGAAAGGCGGACGACGAGGACGCCGAGTATGAGGAGGAATGGAAATGGATTGCGAGATTATTGAAGAAGAGGATAACCGGATTCGAATTCTGCTTAAGGATACGGATCACGCAGCTGTGAATGCGCTCCGTCGAACCATGATTGCGGACACCCCTAAGATGGCGATTCATCAGGTTCGCTTCACACAATCAACCGAAGTCGCCGATGATCAGATTTGGGAGACAGTTGGACCAATTCCAGACGAAGTAATTGCTCACCGACTTGCGATGACTCCTATTCCATCCGATACTCAGGATTTCTCGTTTGAAGATGAGTGTGTTAATTGCAAGGACATGGTTGAGTCGCAACGCGGCTGCCCAATGTGTAACATCGTCTACACTTGTAATGTCAAAGGAACCCCAGAGGGGCGCGCTGTCAAGGCAAGAGATCTGGAGGTCTTCGGCGATTTATCACTCTCCATCCCAGAGGAGTTTGGTGATATCACTATCACTAAGTTATACACGGGTCAGATGATTTCACTCACAGCTAAGGCCAAGAAGGGATATGGCCGGGACCATGTGAAGTGGCAGCCTGTATGCGGCATTACCTTCCAGAGTCGTCAGCATGCAGTCCTTTCCGATAAGAAAGCAGCCAAGTCCCTATGGGGGCTTGGACTAACGGTCACCGAGAAGGATTTCGGAAAGAATGGACGCATCGAGGATATTCAGATGGTGGACAAGGTTCGCGCAGAGCTCCATCATGTTGGCCCAAGTACCGATCTAGGCCGAGATTTCGGTGCTGCGATTACTCTCGAAGATATCGAAGGGGAATACATCCTGAGCTACGAAACGGACGGTTCAATGAAGGCCCGCACAGTCTTTGAACTCGCAACTGCATCACTTGGAGAGCGCTTTGCATCCCTCTCTGGTGATTTGGATATCGTCCTTTGATTGAGCGTGGCCTCAATGGCCGTCGTAACAACTACCGCAAAACGCGGCGGACACATCACCTTGGCCTTCACAGTCCATTCTGATTCCGAAGAACTCCATGAACAGGGTTCGATGGGTATTGGTCTTTGTATCGAGGCTGGCCTTTCCACTTCCTGTCGTTCGGACCCATCGCGTTCATCAGGTCTTATGGTAATTTCAAACGGGTTACCAATTGATTCTGATCTTCATAGATTGGTGCTTGAGGAATGTGCACGATTCGATTCTTCTCTTTACTCGATGCATCACACATTCGATTTAGTCTGTGAATTACCCTTTTCACAGGGTTTTGGATTGTCTGCTGCAGGCTCAATTACCGCTGCACGTTGCTTGATTGCTCATTCAAATATACCCTTACACTTGCACGAGCCTCTAGTATGGGCGATTGCTCATCGTGTTGAACGCCGACATAGTGGTGGATTAGGAGATGTTACAGCCTTGCATGCAGGTGGTGTAGTTCGCCGAATCATACCTGGTGCGACTCACCAAATTGACCAGATTGAACCGGTTGTAGTTGGTACGGGGCCAGGCCGTTCTGACGGTTGGACGTCTTCGATTCCATTGCTCTTAGCTTGGCGGCCTAGCGGATCAAAGCACACCTCTACGTACATCGATTCTGAAGGGTGGAGTCAGCGAATTAGAATCGCGGGAGAGGAGGTCATGGAGACAATGTCCAACAATCCATGGGATGCGACTCGCTGGCGAGAGATAATCGATGCAGCGCATTGTTTTGCTAAACAATCTGGATTGATCGAGGATTCAGGTCGTGCTTCCTTACTTGATGAGGTTCGTTGGGCATTGAAGCCCATAGAGCAAGATATCGAAGTGATGCTTTGTATGCTTGGAGAAAGTGTTGTTGTTGTGCCTCGTGAATTAGGTTCTGGAAATCGAATGGATGAGGCGGAAAATCTTCTTGTAAATCTCACATCTCTAAAATGCGCTCAAACAGTATTGAGTCCCATTTCATGAGCGAGATTCATTATGTTCGATCAATCGTGATAGATCTACGGGCATTGCATCTAGTTTCTGCGCACCTCTCAGATGTAGCCCATCACAGAATCCGTGTCGATAGATAATCGCTCCTTGTCCATATGCTTCAGTGTAGCGATTTACTTGTTTCTGTGTCTTCTTACGTGGAAAGCTTAGTGCAGAACCGAAGAAGTGTTTAGCATCAATCCATGCACATGGAATTCCATTGATACGGAGGTCATCAAGAAAGAGGAGATCAGGTGTCCTGACAGGTCGTCCTTCAGAGAGTATCTGCTCCTTCGATAGTTCCCCTTGACGCCGAAATCGGACACCAAGGGATTCGAAGTGATCGCACAAGATGTCTTCGAAGAGGTCGGCAGCGAGATGGGTCTCAGATTGATCGACGTTAGCTACACGATCCGCTTCTTCAGCAATTCGAAATTGCTCCTGATCTCGTTCGTTCATACGATTAGGTTCCTTCAGCATTATCTTGATTTGATTCTTGGAATGATTTCTCGCGGTTAGAATCGCTCTGAAGACATTAACCGGGGGCCCATCTACTAATTTTGCAAGTTCAAGAATTCCAGTCCCGTCATCGTATCTACGTCTGAGATCTTTCTTTCGGTCCATGATTCGACGATGTGAATAGACAGATTTCTCTTGATTGATTGCGGCCCTGAGTGATAGCGCCTGCTCTAAGCCAATGGGATATTCCTCAATGATTTTAGCAATTTCATCAACACGTTCCTCTTCCAGAAATCCGAATTCACCACGTTTTACAATTAACTTGCCTACTGCTTTCTGAACATTAAGAGGAACGGGGCTGATAGGCCACTCAATCTCGATAGTTTGTGGTTCAGGATCTATGTTTTCAGGGATCCCCATTGCTCGATTCTTGGTCTCAAATCGTTGAATTGCCCTAAGGCATGTCTGCTCGTCTTTCCCCCAAACAGAGCCCTCGCCAGTTTCATTCATGGGTATCTCTCTCTCTCATCGACCCTCTATGAACACCTTGGATGGATTCAGAGGAAGGCGAGCCCTGGTTGGAGTGGAGCCGAAAATCGTGCCTTTCCAGAGACGTCTTCTCCTTCTCCAGCTACATAGACCTCGATGTTTTCGATATCTATGGCTTCAGCGATGAATGATGCGGCGGACTTTATGCTCGCGGTTTCATTATGCTTTGAACGAATCAGGGTTTTCTCAGTATCTCGTAGAGTAAATACTCGGCCACGTGTCTTCTTACTACCAATTGTTAGAGCACGCCAGTACTGCATCACTTCACCGCGCATCGATTCATCTGCGAACGTAGAGTGTTGCTGAATGAACGCAGCGCCCTCTCGCATAAAGTCGAATCCAGAATCAGCAAGATCTAGCGCCTCAATGAGGAGCTCCCGTTTCCAATTTGGAGTTGTTTGAATCACCAAGCGAGTAACAGGTTTCTCCGAGTGTCGCTCTGCAAGCCCCTTCACGTTCCGTGCTGAATCGATAAGGTCCTTGAGAGCACTTTCTTCTGAGAGGATTAAGACATCATCATCATCAATACTAGGGTCATTGATTATCGTCTCTGCCAGAGTTGTATCATTTCCAAGATGTGAATTCCATTCTTCAGCCATATGGGGCGTCGCTGGATACAGCATCGTGCCCCAAACTGTGAGATGTTTCTTCAATTCCTTTGAACCAACTCCACCCCGGCGCATTGCCCACTGGAGGTCGGTTAGCATATCGAAATGACTGATCATAACACCTTCTCTAATGCGAACATCATCCATCGCATCCCACCAGTTATGCATGTTTCTTCGCCGTTTCGCGGCTAACCAGTCATCCATCGGTCCGACTTCATTGGAAACCTCGTCGAGGAGATTAAGCATAGAGAAAATTTGGTGCATTTGACGGTGGTTTGCTTCTACAGCAGAATCTGACCAGTCCATGCCTGCTTCGGGATTGGAACCAAACAGAATGAATAGACGGACAGTATCGGCACCGAATTGCTCAATCATTATTTCTGGACTCACTGTATTTCCAAGACTTTTACTCATTTTCGCCGAACGTGAGCCGAGCAGTTCTCCGCATTGTGGACAATCACTCCCTGTTAGATCCACATGATGCTCTACGTTACAGGAGGTGCAGTAAGGCGTTGGTGCGTTGACCATGCCTTGGCAGACAAGACGTGAGAATGGCTCGGAAACCTTGTTCATTCCAAAGTCTCGTAGTGCCTTTGTGAAAAATCGAGCGTAAAGGAGATGCATGATTGCATGTTCTATGCCTCCAATGTATAGGTCCACTCCACCTTCCATCCAGTAGTCAATCGTCTCGCGGTCATAGGGGGCCTTCTCATTCATCGCATCGCAAAAACGGAGGAAGTACCATGAGGAATCATAGAATGTATCCATGGTATCGGTTTCTCTTCGTGCTTCTCCCCCACAGGTGGGACAGGTTGTTTGGACAAATTCCGTATGTGACCCAAGTGGGTTACCACTGTCTTCTTCAGAGAAAACCACGTCAAGAGGAAGCCTAACGGGGAGTTCTTCTTGGGGGACTGGAATGACGCCACATTTTGTACAGTGGACAAATGGAATAGGTGTCCCCCAGAATCGCTGACGAGAAAGTAACCAATCCTTGAGTCTGAATTGTGTGCTCCCCTTGCCAGCTCCGTCAGCCTCAAGCGCACGAATTACAGCCTGTTTCGCATCGTCACCATACAGGCCGTCGAAACCTTCTCTCGACGAACCAATCATCCACCCTAGTCCTTCGAAGGCCTTGCCTTCAGTAATTGATTCCGATCCTTCACTTTCGCTAAGAACACGACGAATGTGGATGCCATACTTCTCAGCAAAGTCGTAATCTCGTTGGTCATGAGCGGGTACTGCCATGACTGCCCCCGTACCATAGGATGCGACCACAAAGTTCCCTGCGTAGATTGGAATTTCTTCACCAGATAGAGGGTTACGGGCCATGCGCCCGAGGAATACTCCCTTCTTCTCGCGGAGCATATTGATTCGTTCGAATTCGGTTAATTTTGCACATTCCTCTGCCAGCGCTTGAAATTCTTCTTCTCGTTCGGTACCTGAAACGAGCTCTTCACAGAGCGGGTGTTCAGGCGAGAGCGTGACGAAGGTGACTCCGAAGATAGTGTCAGGTCGAGTAGTAAAAGCCGCGATAGTATGGTCTGAATCTACGACAGGAAAATGGATTTCTGCCCCATGAGAGCGGCCAATCCAGTTTCTCTGCATTGCCTTGACATGCTCTGGAAAACCGATATCATCAAGCCCATCGAGTAATTCGTTTGCGTAGGCAGTCATCTTGAGAAACCATTGAGCCATCTCTTTTTGGACAACTTCGGAAGAGCATCTCCAGCACCGATTGTTCTTGACCTGTTCATTGGCGAGAACGGTCTCGCAATCGTTGCACCAATTAACAGGGGCAGTCCTTCGTTCAACGAGTCCGGTTTCGTAGAATTTGAGGAATATCCATTGGTTCCAGTGATAGTATTCTGCATTGCTGGTTGCTAATTCACGGCGCCAATCGTAACTGAAACCCATACGTTGGAGATCTGCTCGGATGGATTCGATATTGCCCCATGTTACGTCGTGTGGATGCCCTCCCTTACTACGTGCCGCATTCTCCGCAGGCATACCGAATGAATCGTAGCCCATTGGGTAGAGGACATTGAATCCACGCAAGCGTCGATAACGAGCAATACTATCTCCGATGCTATAGTTGCGTACATGTCCCATATGCATATGTCCGGATGGATATGGGAACATCTCAAGGCAGTAGAACTTCGGTTTGGAGTGATCTACATCAGAATCGAAGGACGCCGCCTCCTTCCAGGCCAACTGCCACTTCGGTTCGATGGCATTCGGCTCATACTCTACCATCGTGCGCCGCTCCTCTGATTCGGTATGAACCATTGGCCTTCCGTTCTTGAATCCGGTGGACAGGTTCTGCTCTACCAGCCCATCACACATCTAGGTCGGTGCTTTCGAGCAGGAAGAGCGCTTCACGTGTGAGCCGGTATCGGAAACGCATCCCCACCCGGTCGCGTTCAATCAGACCATAGGCTTCGAGGGTCTTCAGATGGTGGCTGATAAGTTGCTGACTACTTTCTAGCCGCACAGCGAGTTCTTTCTGACTTAGGTTAACGATATCGTTACCAGTTGCATCTAGGAGTTCAAGAATGCGTCCTTGGAGAGAGTTCGGATCAGGAGATAGGAGAGGTACAGGGAGGTCATTTTCATCTAATTTGGAATCAATGGTGGAGGGGTAATATCGCATCATACGCCCATCTCTCCGGCGCCAAATCATTTCGGTTTCCTCGAGAACTTTCAGGTGGTGAGCTAATTGGCCGTTACTCATGTCTAGTGCAGCCAGTAGAGCACGGAAGTGGACACCAGGGTTTGCCACGAGGTAGCCGACGACTCGTCCGCGTTGGAAGTCGCCATCGTAGTCACGTCGACGCACCATTCCAATCAGAGCGAGGCCACCGTTGAGCAAACCAATTCGAAGCCATTCTGTATTTACAACGAAAAGCAACATTATCGAGAGAAGTGATGTGGTTACGACCACAGTTGTTGCAGGTGCTACAATTTGTTGGATAAACAGTGTAGATTCACTATCTTCACTTTCCATACTAGTTACGGAAGCTTCGTCTGTAGGTGCCCATTGATTGAGAACTTCCTCAATTACGAATCCGGGCCCCCATGCTGCGCAGTGTGTTTGGGTTCTGAGCGTTGCTTCGACGGTCCGATAGACACCCTGTTCGCCATCGACAGCGGTGAAGGAAGCATCGTTACTCATCTCGAGTGCTCTCTCCTCACCTGCAGGTGAGATAAGCACCCAACAACCACCATCATCGGTGCGAACCCTACTCCAAGTTCCTTCAATGATCTCCACAGACAAAATGGTCTCTTCTTCGTCAGTCATGATTTCTTCTTCGTCATCCACTTCCACGTTTTCCTCTACCGCTTCTTCTGTGTCTTCGATTGTGAATGTCAGACTTGTTTGGATTTCAGGAACGGACTGCAGTGTGAAGAGGATCGTATGTTCCCCCGATACATCATCTGAGAGTATGTGAGATAATCCTTCGAAGATGAAGGTATCACCTTCTGTTAGTCGAATCATTGAATCGTCAAGTTCGCAGGAGAGCGTACTTGAACGTGGACTTTGTTCGTTCCCTTCTAGAGACGACTCTGATCGAATAGCACAATCACTTGTCCAGATGAAATCTATAGGCAATTCTCCGTTGTTCGTGAGAGAGAGGTCAAACTCCACCAAGTCATCGATAACTTCGAACTCATCGACAGAGAATACGATATTATCAGTTGGTTGATTGGATGCTCTACATTCCTGTGCTGCGTTCCCGTCCAATAGCTCGAAGCCCCTCATCGAGGATTGTCCAATTTGGGGGAGATTAACTTGCATTACCATGTTTGAACCAATCCAACCGCAGCCATTTGTATCTACAGCAGATACTTCATCGGCCCACAGAACGGTCTCCTCCCCAGGTAGAAGGTTGAGTGTAGTGAGTGGTGCATCACAGTTCGCAGCCTCGGATTGATCATGCATCCAAAGGCCTCGTTCATCAAGAACAGAGATTGGTGCCGCGCAAGATGCCGAGTAATCCAAGATGATTTTCTCAGGACCGATATTCTTCGCGACGACACGTACATCGATATTAGAGGCTGTAGGGGCCATAGAATCGCTGAGAGAGTAAGATTCGATACTAATCTCTACATCGGAGAGAGTTGATTCACTCACGGTATGAATCCAGTTGAATATCTGTGCTGAGGGGTCGTTTCCAATAATCCACACGCTTGCTGATCTTGTCCCCGAAATAACCGCATCATTGAGTGAGTGCTCAATCCAACCAAGGTGGTGAGAATCACCTGCATCGATTGTGACATCTTCCCCACATCCGATTCCTGATTCCATTGGTGTACCACCATCGAGTGACCACAGGATGTCACAGTCATCGTAACCTTGGATGCTAACTGAATCTGTTCCATCGTTATGGATAATTGCGCTGATTACCAGACGATCGGATGATTCAGAGACATCTCCCGATGTAAATGGGAGAATAATCGCTTCCATACGGACATCTGTTGGGAGTGAGGTTTTCTGTTGAATATCGATAATCTGTCGAGCAACTTCAACTTCTTCACCGAATTGAGCTAGGATTTCATAGGTCCCAGTAGACAGATCATTGCCATTTGAGGTGAAATCATAACTGACTGTACCTAATTCCAGAATCTCACCTGTATCGAGGGTTTCACCACGTTTTTGAACGGGACAGAGTCGCTCCGTTTCCAAATCATAGACGACAACCCCAATTGAATCAACGATTTGGAAGGTATAGGGGCATGTCGGGTTATACTCGATACTATGTGATATGGAATCTGAGTTTACGGCTTGGATCTTGAACTCCACTGCCTCACCTGCGATGAAGTGTATCCCATTCACCGGTTCTAGCCCTTCAATAGAGGTGTATGGCCCATTTCCACCCTCAGCAGAGGCCGCTCCGATGCTCGATAGTAGGAGGGCGAGAACCAGAAGGACGCCTCGCTGCCGCTGGCTCATGGGTATTCAATGTCCTCCTCCTCGTATGAACTGATTGGTGCAGTTGAATTGTGACCTCCGTGGCATCCATAGGTCAAACAGGTCTGCGCTGCACATGATGCGACCTGGAGAGTTTGATCGGCGTACCCATAACGACGGCATCGAAGTTTGGGTGACGCAAATGGGTCCATTCATGAATATGAATACGGCTTTTATCGACCGACATAATGGCATTGTTGCCATCATTGACCCCTTTGATTCCAACCGATGGGTAGAGGCTTTGGATGAAGAGGGACTCAAGCCGACTCACCTTCTGTACACCCACACTCATCGGGACCACACCGCCGGCTTTCAGAAAATGATCCGCAATGATTTCGGACATGACCTCGAGGTTTGGGCACATAGCAAAGCAGTAGATCCTGTTTGGCTTCAGTTTGATGTTTTCCGCCCCGTCCATGCTACCCATCTTTGGGAGCATGTCACCTGTACAGATGTTGAATGGTCTGTCGGCTCTATTCAGTTAACCATCACACACACGCCAGGTCATGCGCCAGGTCATGTTACGATTCATGGTCATGGTGTATATCATGCGGGTGACCTTTTGTTTACCTCTGCATGTGGTAGAGATGACCTTCCAGGTGGCGACCCCCTAACCCTTTGGAGGAGTATTGCCCATGCTAAGAATCAGTTGATTGGAATGCCCAGTGATTGGCGTTTGATTCCTGGACATCGATATGATTGGATAGATGGAACAACACCTGATTGGGTTTCCATTGGTGAGTGCCTTGAGCACAACTATGCGTTAAACTCGCCAACATTGGATGCCATAAGTTCGATGGAATAATCAGAGATCATCTAAGCTAGGTATGGATGCAAGAGCTTGCGCAGCCTCTTGTTCTTGGTGACGTTGCCATTCAGGCTTCTCAACCCAGCCGAGTTCCTTCGCCTTTTCGAAATCACCTTGTTTGGCATAGTAATCAGCCCATGCCGATCTTCGTTCATCTTCTTCTGCAAAAGCATCCTCCTGAACTTGTAATCGTCGTTGTTCAGCGGAGAATCTTCGTTTTGCTGCTTGGCGTGAAATCATTGCCATAAGGATTGCAGCAAGTAAGAATATGACTAGGAATAATCCTCCACCTAGAAGTATAGTCATGACATCCGTACTTTCTTGCCCCTCTGTGCCTTCATTTAAGGCCGGATCAATGATGGCACATGTCGCTCCGAATTCAGAGGCATCAGGATCGAATGGGCAAGAATCTCCTTGATCAGATACTCCGTCTGAATCACTGTCCAAACAACCGACTCTGTCAATGTACGATGTGCCTGGCTGAGATTTGCAATCATCGGGCTCAAACGCATCTTTGGTTCCGTTGTCACCGTATCCATCTCTATCGAGGTCCTCATTCTGTGATGGGAGGAGTGGGAAGGCATCTGGTTCGTATCCAGTGCTGTTATCGCCGTATCCGTCTCCATCCATATCAGACCACTGTGTAGAGTCGTCAGGGAAGGCATCTCCATACTGGACACGGTTGATGACGTTGATCGATTGTCCTCCATGACTACTGTTTACCGTGACGGTAATGTTGGTGTATCCGTAGTTGTCACCATAGCCATCAAGGTCGTCATCTTTCCACTGGAGAGGGTCATCGGGGAAGGGGTCAATGCCGTCAGAATATCCGTCCCCATCGGTATCGGTACAACCGAGCACTCCTCCCATTGAGGAGTTTCCTGCAAGAGTTGGACAATCGTCCATGTCTGGTCCAATCTGGTCGGGGTATCCATCTCCATCTCCATCAGACCAAGCAAATCCGTCATTAGGGAATGGATCTTCAATGTCTGCAGTCCCATCATTATCGGAGTCGGGGCAACCTCGAACCCCTTCTTCAGTCATTGTTCCGTATTCTAGTGGGCAGATATCAGCTTCTGTACCGTCTTGATTGTCACCGAAACCATCGGAGTCAGTATCATGCCATTGGGTCGAATCGTTGGGGAACCAATCACCATTGTCTCCACTAGGTACGTCACCATATCCGTCCCCATCTGAATCGGTACACTGGACGCTGTCATCAATGAAAAGATCCGGGCTGGTGCCATTCGAGTTCTCGCCGCAACCATCTCCATCTCGATCAGCCCATTGGGTGGAGTCGTCTGGGAATGCATCGAAGACATCTGCATAGGTGTCCCCATCACGATCAGGGCATCCAAAGTGTTCCAGATCTTCCATTTCTTGACTTGTAGTGTTGTAGACTGACGCCCAATGACTAGTCCCCGCCTGTCCACAGCGATCACTTTGGAAGCCGGTTGCATTATCACCGTAGCCATCGCCATCTTGATCGCTCCATTGGCTGGCTTCGTTAGGAAACGCATCTGCCTCACCATCAGGGGATGCAAGGCTATTCTGATCGGGATCGGAATAACCATCCCCATCAGAGTCTGGACATCCGAGCCTATCCCATATTGATCTTCCAGGGGCGCCGAGACATCCGTCTGAATTAGGCGAGAATTGTTGATCTCCAACCCAATCTCCATCGTCGTCACTCCAATGATCGGGATCAAGTGGGAAAATATCCACCTCTGAAATTTGAATCGGAGTCATTGTGGTGATTAGTACGCCTGGCCAACTTGTTGGGCGCGAATTGTATGCTGCACCGTGGTTTGGATTGTTGTAATTGTCACCATAACCGTCTCTATCAGTATCGTTCCATTGAGTGGGATTATTTGGGAGATAATCTACAGCACCGTAAGGTGATGGCGAGCGGTCATCGTTGATGTTGTCAGGATAACCATCTCCGTCTGCGTCACTCCACTGATAGAAATCCGCAGGATAGTCATCTCCAGAATCGGACCAGCCATCGCCATCTGAATCTACACAACCGTATACGTCTTGATTAGAAGTTCCGGGTGTGTTCGGACAAGCATCAGGCTCGTTTCCGTTTGCATTGTCTCCAAATCCATCTCCGTCGGTATCAGCCCATTGAGTACCATCTTCTGGAAATGCATCGTCAGGGTTTAGGTAACCGTCTCCATCGATATCAGGATCTATTTTCCAGTGATATATCCCCTCATCGTTTCTTGAGTGTGCTGAGATGATGTAGTATCCATCTGGGCCCCAATCAATTCCATTGATTGTAGCACAATTGTTTGAACCGCCACCAGCGTTACAATTACCCGGGCGGCCAGAGGTCATGTCATCAACTAAACTTCCTGTTCGAGAATTAACGACTCGAATTTTTGCACCATCTGCTTGGTAGTAAGAATGACTGAATGCAACTTGAGATGAGTCAGGTGACCATGCAGCATCGAGGCAAGATGTCGAGGTAGTGTAAGAGAAAAGTTGAGTACCGTTCAAAGCGTGATAAACTCGTTCCCGTGCGTTACTTCCACCCCAGCCCTCACAAACTGCGATCATAGTTCCATCAGGAGACCATTTTATGGCATTTATGTAACTAAAGTTTGGAGATACAGTTCGGAAAATACTCCAATTACTCACGTAGTAAATGTAGTAATTTTGATTTCCACCTATTACCATAAAATTGCCATCAGGGCTGAAATCAAGTGCATAGTAAAGAGTTCCTGAACCTGGGCTGAAGCTTGTTATCTCAACACCGGTAGTTGAATTGAATATCTGTACTTGCCCATCTCCATTGTTCCCATCTCGGTAGCCAGTAACAGCAATAATTGACCCATCAGGGCTAAAATCAATCTCTCCAGCGGTCTCACCATTGGTATCGACATCGAAGTCTAAACTGCCGTTAAGTGTGTGATAGACGTGTAATTCTTCACCCGTAGTATGGACAGCGAATCTTGAACCATCGGGGGACCAAGCGATATCAGCAGTCATTGCATTATTCAGATTAACAGTACGAACAGTGTTGCGTGTTGCCGTATTCATTACCTTAATTTGGGTACTGTCTGCCCCCCAGCCGCCATCATCGTTCAGTGCAGTAATGTAGTGTGTCGCGTTATCTGGACTGAATAGAGCGATTACCATATTCTCACTTGACGGAACGAAAGCATCCTGAAGGAACCCTCCGTTTGGCATCACCCAAGGATCATTCAAATCGCTTATTCCATCTCCATCTGAATCAGGACATGCTTGCCGATCAATCGTGCTATTGCCCCATGCATTGGGGCAGTCATCAGCGCTGTTTACAGTCCCGTCACCATCGGTATCTGTTGGTCCACTTGCAGAAACATGTGGTATAGTGACTGACGACAGGAGAATGAACAATATGAACAGAGCCAACCCCTGATTGCGTGGCGGCTCCATGGATATGCGTTGCATCATGACACATAAACCGTTTTCAGTACCTGCATCGTAATCTTTTTTGAAAATCTAACACGTCTGTCCGAATTCTTCAATTCGGATGCGGAGACATCACCCATTCATGGAGGTCGAACCTGACAGGGTCAATGTCCCTGTAGAGGACCGTGTTCTTCTCCATCTTCTAGAGCATCTTTCAGAGCGAGACCGCCATACCGTTGAATCTGAAGTTACTCGGAGCGGAATTTCTCAGGCGTGTGCACTTCATCCTCCTAATGTGAGTCGTGCAATGAAGAATCTCGCTCGGCGAGAACTTGTTACATCACTCACTAGGAGCATCAAGGGTGAGAATCGTAGACAGAGGACTTGGCAGTTGACACCGGATGGAGAATCTCTTGCGAAGGAGCGCGAGTCTCGCCTTGCCTCTTCTCGCGTCTCGATTCGAGATCAGGAAGGGACGATGCTAACTGTACGAGCCGATCAAGCCGCCTCCAGAATAGAGGCACACATGAGCTTGCTTCAGGTTCTGATGCACGCACAGCATGAAGGTGTACTCAACTACGGCGATATCCGGTTCGGATCAATTCGAACAGATTCTTCCACACTGGGGTCCTTGACTTTGCTCAAAGGTGCCCATTCAACATATCATGTCCGGCCTCCGCCCATCCGTCGAATTCGTGGAAGGGAAGCCGAACTGAAATCGTTAGATGATTGGTTTGAGAGCCGAGTATCAGGCATGCTTGTTCATGGCATCGCAGGAACCGGGAAGACCACACTAATCTCCCATTGGTTATCGGGGCTTCTTGACCGCATGCAGAGTCTCCGCCTAATGTTCTATCCCTGCCACCCATGGGATACACCCCTTGGTCTTGCAATCAGCCTCCTTCATCGCCTTGGGATTGAATCACGATCTAACGATTCGTGGGATCCTCATGATTTATTGGATACCTTACCTCGAACTGCAGGTGCACACTTCGATATCGATCTATTTAGGAGGCGCTTGACAGAGTATCTGACGGACCCTCTCGCTTTGCGGGAGAGGGTATTCCCTGACCATGAGATGGAGTCAGATATGCCTCCATACATCCTCCTTGTAATCGACGATGCCCACCATCTTGCTGAATCCGGACGGGATCTCTTTGGAGCACTATTACAGGTAGCTGAGATTACACCACTTCGCCTTTTGTTTATTTCAAGAACGACGATGACCTTCTATGATCGTCGGGATGTTCTTACTCGTAACAGGATGGCAGAATTGGCTATTCCAGGCCTGAGTGAGGATGTAGTGAAGACATGGTTGGAGGATATCGATGTGTCTGAACAAGCAGACGCATCAGAGGTTCATCGGCTGACAGGCGGCCATCCGCTAGCATTGGAACTGCTTGAGATGTATGGAGATGTTATCCATGGTGATTGGTTGAGTTTCCTTGATCAGGAAATCCTGAATGTATTGCCTTCATCGGATCGTGCTGTGCTCGATGTCCTTGCTGGCCGTGATAGACCGATGCCTTGGAGTGAACTTGGCGTGGAGATTAATGCCGATGGCCCCCCTCCAGCAAGCCTCATTGAATCAGGTCTTATTTTCGAGGTGGAAGGGGGATTTTGGATTCACGATGCAATTAGAGAGAGGTTGCAAAGAGACCTTGGCGCTATGAAACGCATACGCGGCAATTGATTATGCCATATGGCGGTCTAGCCATTGGTCAAACTGAGCCTTAGGCATCGCTCCTGATTGCTGATCAACTAGTTGCCCGTTGTGGAATAGTAAAAGTGCCGGGATTCCACGAATGCCGAACTTTCCTGCTGAGAGCGGATTACTGTCGGTGTTGACCTTTGCAATTGTCATTTCTCGCTCACCAGAGAGTTGTTGAAGAACAGGCGCAATCATTTTGCAAGGCCCACACCAAGGTGCCCAGAAGTCAACAAGGACCCATTCATCGCTCTTAGTTACGACATCAAAATCAGAATCTCCAGCGTCTACAATCTTGCCCATTGTCCTTCCTCACCAAATCGGTCACTGATGAACACCTATCAACATATGGACCATCGCGTAACTGCGAAGAACCCCCGCTGGGTCTGGAGTAACAATGGAGATTACTCCGAGTATCCTGACTGCTGATTTCACCATATTAGGTGAAGTCTTAGATGATGCCTTAGAAGCTGACATTAGATGGATTCATCTCGATGTCATGGATGGGAATTGGGTAGTAAATCGTACCATAACTTTCGGTCCTGCACTAATTCGGAGCATCCGAAATAGATTGGGAGATGATGTAGTTCTGGACTGTCATTTGATGATTACAAATGCGGAAGAGACCTGGTCTCAGTATGTTGATGCAGGAGTCAATCTAGTGATTGCTCATATCGAAGCAGTCCAAGATCCCGCTGCTCTGATCGATTCCCTCCATGCTGCAGGTGTGGAGGCAGGATTAGTTCTCAATCCAGACACTCCTGTAGACATGGTTCTACCTTATCTTCCCAATCTCGATTTAGTGTTGGTTATGTCTGTAGTACCTGGTAAGGGCGGTCAGTCATTCATGCCGGAAGTTGAGGAGAAGGTCCGTTGCTTCCGCAAGGCGATTGATCAGCAGATTTCGGGCGGTGGTCGTCAGACACGTTTGATGATAGATGGTGGAATCAAGGCACATAATGCTGCTCAAGTAGCTGATTGGGGGGTCGATATTGCTGTTGTCGGAAGTGGATTGATTAACGACAAGGGCTCAATCGCAGAGAATCTCGCCGAGATACATGCTGAACTCGATCAATCCTGAACCTGACGAACTGTAGACCAATCTGCTCTTGTAGGTTTCAGTATTAACAGAGTTGCCAATACAAAGCAACACAAGGGTATCCCCAATTTTATCCATGTACTCTCAATCGATTTGGTTAGAGCTAATGTGGTTGCAGCAATATGTAGTAGAATTCCTGCGATTAATTGCATTGTCATTATCGAACGACATTGTAGATTATTCCACATGCCACTAGTACGTATTGTTTGGAGATGAATACATAGATGGCCAATCGTGGTGGAAATCGCAGCGCCTTTGAGCGAGAAAGTAGGCACTAGTAGTAGACCTGCAGTGAGATTAACGGCAAGGCCGACAAGAATGACTCGTGCGTAAGTCGTTGTTCGATTAGACAGTTTAGTACTTTCCAACATGGGTGATGAAAGAAGCCCCCATACCCAGGCAGGTAGCATGAGCACGAAGAGGGAGACAGCATCAATTCCTTCTCCTGGTCTCGCCTCGACAAGAGAGTTTGGGAAGAGTGCAGGAAGTCCAATTGTTGCGATAGGAAGTGCAACGAAGATTCCGAAGGGAGTGAGCAATCCAACTAGATGCATTGCTCGAATTTGTTCGGTGCGAAGCGCACCTTCATTCGCAGATGCATTGGAGAATACTGGAAGTAGAGCCTGTTGAATCGAACGTGGAACCGCCCATCCTGCCATTAGAACAATCCAAGCGATGTTGTATACTGCTACGAGTTCTAATCCTTGGAATCCAGCAAGAAGGAACTTGTCCATTCTTGCCATCAAGGGAAGTATTACGAGAGTGAGAGCGAACGGTGCAGCCCGGATTAGTAGCGTCTTTGCATTTTCCTCTGGTTGGATATCCTCTTGAGGAGATGCTGTAAGTTTGCGTTCAGATCTCCATATGACGTAAATTGTGGAAATCATCGATGCTCCAGCATACACCATTGCGAATTCCATCAGGCCATCTCGCCCAATTGCCCACACCACAGCATATCCTCCCACCATTAGCCCCTTGTCGATCACACGTGCAATGGCTTCCTCTCTTGCTTCACCCACTGCACGGAGTGCGACACGATGTGTTCCACTCAGATACATCAGTGCAGCACCAATCGCTAGTGATAGTATGGCGACACTTGTCCTCATATCGTCAAAACCAATCCAAGCGATGAGCAAAATCGGCGGTAAGGTGAGAGCAGCAATTCGGCATTGAATCCTAAGTCCGTAATGCACCATGGCTCGAATCCGAGTCGGTTTTGCCGGTCCGTCGCGAGCGACTAGAGTCGGAATTCCAAAATCCAGCACAAGCAGTAAAGTTGCAAACAAATCGTAGACAATTACCCACCAACCGTACTCAATGTCGAGCAGTGTGCGGGTGAGAATAATTTGTGAGATCACTCCAAGGCCAATGTTGACACCCTCAGCTCCAAGGAGGGCTCGGGCATCGCGTCCGGTCTTAGGTCGTCGTTGGATGGTCAACATCTTGATGGTACATGTGGAATGAAATGACCATTCTCTCTTTGGGAGGGTTCAAATCCGTCATTGAGAAGTGTCAGTCATGGTCACGACAGAGTGGGTAGAGGCCGAGGTTGCCATCGTCGTCTCAGATGCCTTGGTTGAGGCCATTGATCTCAACGGGACGGGGGATCACTTCCATGTTCGAGTAATTGCAGCATCTTTTGATGGAGTAAGGCCGTTACAACGCCAGAAACCAATCCTTGACCATTTCAAACCACACATCGCTTCAGGAGCAGTACATGCCCTGGATCTAAAGTGCATGACCCCCCAACAAGCAGATAATGCTGGAGATACTACTTTTCATCCTCATGGGGATGGAAGCGGATTCTTCGGAATCCACATCCGTAGAACGGACAAGGAGTGAACAAAATGACAGGATTCGAATGGACAGCTGATGAATTACAAGGGATTGTGGACGAACACCTCGTCGTACTTTTCATGAAAGGAACGCCGGAAGCGCCGCAGTGTGGATTTTCTAACCGTGCAGCACAGGTTTTGAACCAGTTGGGACATCCTTACGCATCTGTCGATGTCTTGAGCGACCGGAGAGCCATACCTTCCATCTGCCAGTGGTCGGATTTCCCTACTATGCCTCAGGTTTTCATCGGAAGTGAATTGATTGGCGGGTCCGATATCGCTCTGGAGTTATTCCAGAGTGGTGATCTGAAAACTATTGTCGAAGAGGCTCGTACCGTTCGTGGTATGGACGCTGATTGGTCGAACGATTCCTGAGACGGAATTGACCATTATGCGTCTTCTTTGGATAACTCATCGTGATCTTAATCGGGATCTTACCAGAACATCTCGTCTTGGTCTCGCGAAAGCACTCGAAAATCAGGGTCATGAGATTCATTGGATGTCACCTACACCAGGGCTTGATTATGTCGTAAATCGTTCGAAGCAGCTTGGATTCGGGCACCGTAGTTTCACACGTTCTGTTAGATTGGCCTGTTCTTCCTCAATCAATGTAGATGCAGTTCTCGTGGAATGGACAGCAGTCGAAGGTTCACATAAAGGCCTCATTCTCCAAGATATCCCTTGGTTCATCCTTGATCGTAGTCCCCCAGTAAGTCGTGGTATTGTAGGTTTGATTCAGCGAAGACAGCATACTCGTGCGTGGAAGATTGCACGTGAGTATGCTAGTGGGGCCATCGTGAAATCATCACATCATCGACATCTTGCTGAACATCTTCCGGTTGCAGTGGTTCCTGCTGGTGTGGATATGGAACGTTTCGAAGTAGATCGCGATGATAGAGAGACCCCTCGTTGTATCTACATTGGTTCGCTTGCGAAGGAAAGAGAATTAATTCGAGTGCATGCAATGGATATCGATACGATTTTCATGGGTTCTGGCAGTGATGCAGAACGATTACGTCGTGCAGGAGCGGACGTACGTCCTGCATCTGAGATGAAAAGAATTCCAGAGATTCTAGCCGCCGCTGATATTGGGATAATGCATCTCCCAAATCGTATGGAATGGAAGGGGGCGTCACCGTTGAAGGTTGCTGAATATGCGGCAGCCGGACTATGTGTCGTCACATCTGATGTAGGAGACATGCCAGATCCAGATAGTAATCCTTGGTTGAGGCTTGTTCCATTAGGGGATGATGCTGCGTTCATTGAAGCAGTCAACCATTTCCGTCATTTACCAGTCGAAATGAGGCGTCATCTTGGCAAGAGTGCGAAGAAATGGGCCAGACATGAACGAGATTGGAGTGTCGTTAGCGCCCCTCTCAATTCCCTAATCGAGAATCAGATTGCATAATTGAATCATAGAGTTCTCCCCAATGGATTCGATTAGACTCTGAATCGAGTCCTTGGACTGCTATCGGAGCGTCTTGACACATCCTCTTCCATTCGTCATCGTCTTCAATAATCGATTGGATGGCATCTGCCCATGCTGAGGGTTTCAACGAATCGACAACCCTCCCTCCTCTACCAATGAATTCCGCTGAGGTTTTTGATACAAGGCAGGGGAGGCCGCTGGCCAAAGCGTCGAGTACAGCTAGTGGCATACCTTCGTGGGTAGAGGGTACCAATAGGAGTCCCGCTTTCGATGAGATTGCTTCAAGCTGTTTTCGTTCTACCCAACCATGCACAGAAACACCCCTTTGAGTTGTAGAAAGCTCCTCAATCGAGGGCCCTAAGATGTCAAGCTTGACTTTGATTCCAACCTTATTGAGACGATTCACAGCATCAATCGCAATGTGATGACCTTTGCTACGATTTCCTCTGCCGACCATAAGCAATTGAAAACGATCTCGTTTCTCCGATGGTGTGTGAAGAATATCATTTCGATACGGATTCGATATGACATATGCGCCATTAATCCCTAAGTTCTCAATCCACTCTTTCCATTGTTGAGTTAACACAACTGGATAGACCGATGGTCGTAGGAGTTCTTTACGGAGGCTTCGTCGCGGCCAACCTAGCCAGGATTCAGTAAATTGATCAAAATCTCCAGAGTGTAGATGAACAATTGTTGGAATACCCATTTTTTGAGTTATGTGGATACAAGCTTGCTTGCGTACCCAGGAGAACCGAGTTGCGGTATGTATGTGAATGATGTCAGGGGGATCATTTCGGATTAAACGAGTTAATCTTCGTCGCCCAATCCTCCATGCGTTCAGAATAGTCCAAATTCCCCCATCAGCATGTGTTGGAATTGCATTAGCCTTCCATCCGTCGGGGGGGTCTCTACACATTCTTCTGATTGAGGTCCCCATTCCACCTCGGGTTTCCGAGGGGCCGATATGCAAGACCCTCCGTACCATGACTTCCGGATTCCGGATGTGGTGAAAGGTATTCGGGAATAGGGTGTAAAGATTCCATACCGACCTGTGGAATCATATCTAGTACGATTTAGTTTGTACCATGATTGGTCCTCTAGGGATCATCCAGGTTGGCACTGGCCTCCTTGCTACCGTACCTCTCATTGATCATTGGTTGAGGATGCGACGTGTCTCAAGGCGCCAAAAGATGGAACCGAAAGAGAAAACCACGGATTTACCGCTGGTTGTCGTGCTCCCAATTTGGAATGAAGAGAAGTTAATCCGAATCCGTTTAGAGAATCTCGCTCAGCAGCGGTATGCCGGGGATTGGTCCTTGATGATAGTTGACTCAGCGTCAACTGATGAAAGCTTGCAAATTATCGATACGTGGCTGAGTGAGAATTCAGAAGATTTTCCGAACCCCCCTTCCATCATTCGAATGCCTCAACGTCTGGGTAAGACTGCTGCTGTGAATATAGCACTGGATAACATAGAGCAAGAATCCATCGTAGTTCTTACCGATGCGGATGTACTGTTTCCTCCCGATTCCTTGAATCGAATATCTCGTTGGTTTGGTTCAGATTCAGATATCGGTGCGGTAAGTGGTGCCCCCAATTATCTTTCAAATCGGTTGACATCTGCAGAGCGGAATGAAGAGACATATCGTCGATTCTACATCGATCAGAGGATTGGTGAGAGCATACTTGATTCAACACCGATCTTCGAAGGTTCTTTGCTTGCATTCCGAAGGAATACAATTGGCAACACTCGTCTTGATATGTCAAAAAATGCTGATGATTCCCAACTCGCTGTGATGATACGAAGGAATGGTTTGAGGAGTATTTTCGATCCTAAATTGGTATTCAAGGAACATATTCCAACAGATCCAGTGGAGAATGATCAACGCTCCATTCGTCGTGCACGCGGACTTCAAAATCTATTCTTGATGAACCGTGATCTCTGGTTAAGCCGGAAGGAAGGACGTTTTAATCGAATTTTTAGACGCCAGGCTTGGATTCATCTCATCGCCCCAGTTCTAGTTACAATTTCCCTCACGGCGATGTTTACTCATATTGCACTAACCATGTTTCGTATTCAGAATGGAGTAAGCGTGCCGATTGGGGATCTCGCGCTCGCTTTCACATCATCATTGGGAATAATCGTATACCTGCTTGGTGATTGGATTCCATTAGGTCGTACGCTCAAATCATACCTTCGCGGTCAATCTATCTTGATGCGAGTTTATCTTGATCGCATCATTCGGCGTGATGCGGCAATCTGGGAGCCAACTCAGACAAACCGAGATGCCCTGCTCAAATGGAGTCAGAGAAAAAAAGAATTCTGACCTCTGGGAAAGGCGCGAAGCCAGTCCCAGAGGCCAAGGGATGTATCTGTGCCGTCAATTCGGCAGTGTTGTCATCAGAACGATTCTATCGCAATCAAGCGACAGGAACGGATGGAGTCCCGGATAGGACCTGACCGTTGTACTGGACAGTGATTTCTACAGTGCACTGAGAGCTGCAGATATCCGTGTTGTACTCGTGGATGAAGACGATCTCGTCGGATTCCCACTGGGTGTCCGAATCGCCGCCGTTCTGCTTAATCATGCACTCGTCGCCGTCAGCTGCGTTTGCCTCGACCTCACAGTCGTAGACATTGTCGCCAATCTCGAGCTTGAAGCTCACGAAAGCCCAGTTAAGGTCCTCGTCGGCGTAGGTCCATGACATGCGTAGCATTGTGTCATCGTCCCCGGCAGTCATAGCGGCGCTTGCATCCGATGCATCGAAGTTGTTCAGGCTTGCTGCATCTGGCTGGTCACTCGCTAGGCTGTTGGCCCAGACGTATAGTACGCCTGCTAGCACGACCGTGATCGCGACCATTAGAATGGTTGCGATAACGGGGCTCACAGCCTCATCGTTCTTGTTGTTCTTGTTCATGTTCATGTTTTTGTCCTCTGCCCCAACGCTAGGAAGGGGCATCTTGCCCATAACGCTCATTGATATTAATCTGTCTGCCATCATGAATCGTCTTCTACTAGGTTTGTAAATGAAAGACGTCTCTCTATATTCCTTCAATATCTTACTCATTATCAATGGTTTTGAATCAAAAAATATCTATTATCGGGACCGAATTTTGGAGCGTTCTATTTGTATAGTCGACAGATCATGTCTGTCGACCCGTCATTTTTGGTGTACAGGGCAGAAGGACAACGCGAGGGGATGGGATGCACTCTACGAAACTTCAGGTCCCTGTACGGTAATGTATGAGGGCAGGGGAGGTATAATGGTTCGGATAGAATTTCAATCAAGGCAATGTCATGATTTCAGGCCCACCATCTGTGATGTGAACAGTATGCTCGTACTGTCCCACGGTGCCTCCATCTACGCAGCGTAGAGCAGCGTAAGTCTCAAGGAATCGTATATCTTGCAATTTTTTCACTAGATTATTCCACTTCCTCTGGTGACTTTCCTCCTCTTCATTCGGGAAGGGTTTCTCCAACAATGGGTAAGCCCAACGTTCGGCAAAGGGCAAGGTGTTGTATCTTTCTTCGATATAACGTGCCATAGTTGCACCCAACGGACGAAGCTTCTTTTTCGCAACTGCGCGACGAATTTCGACATTTCCAGTAACTCGATAGATGTTCGAAGAGTTCCTTGGAGACATGTTCTCGACCATACCACTTGATCCAGTAGTATTGAACGGTTCAACTGCGAAGATACCGCCGGAAGGTACAACGCCTCGATATCCTTGATGATTTGGCCCACAGGCATGGCTTGGGACACTTACACCTGCGTGTAGGTTGAATTTCTCTAATTGATGTCCAGAGAGATTTCGAATTGGTTGGAAACCGGCATCAATAGCTACCTGTTCAGCCGCGGCTCCTACTTCATGCCAAGGTGTCCCAGGATGCATCTTCTCGATGGATGCATCCCGTGCTTCTTTTGCGGCACGTATCTGATCAGTGTGGTTCCCGCCGTTTCCAATCTCGATTGTGATAGCATTGTCGGCGATTGCCCCCTTGACATGGACTCCAATATCTAGCTTAACGAGGTCCCCCTTGTGGAGAATCATTTCTTCAACACCTTCGGGTGGAGTAAGTGTATGGTCTGTAGTGAAATGAGCAGCGATATTGTTGACCGATAGGGTACAGGGGAACGCTGGATTACCTCCGTGTCGACGTATGTAGCGTTCAGAATTTTCGATGACGCTGTGCCATGTCATGCCAGCTTCCATACCTTCCGAGATATGATTGAGAGTGCGGCGCGCAACAGCTCCCGCATTTCTCCAACGCTTCAGTTCAGGGCCTTCCATTTGTCTACTACCTCCTCCGAACGAACGACTCCTTCCCTCACAATCTCTGGGCTCTGCCCGTCAGTCAAAGAAAGGAATACGGGGCAACGTATCAATGTGCTGGGTTCGCCCCCAGGGCATAGTTCAGAGATAGCGGCTTGCGAGGGGAGGCCCAATGCTGCTGCTGCTTCATTGCAGTGGTTCTCGACACCCATTCCTGAAAGATTCGCCGACGTCGCTGTGAGCGGACCCACGGCCTCCAACAAATTCCTAGCTGTTGGATGAGCCACTTTTCGTATGGCAATCCAATTTCCCCCGAGACGAGACTCTAGTGGTTCATTTGCTTCAAGGATAGTCGTAATCGTTCCTGGTGAAAAACTGTTTAGGAAATCTTCGAGATAAGGGGGAATTTGTACGAGATTAGCCACCTGACTGAATTCTGCGACTGCAATGCTCACAATCTTCAGATTATCTCTTTTCTTGAGTTCAAAGATATTGTCCAATCCATGCTTAGTTGGGATTACACCAAGGGCAGGGAGAGTTGTCGTTGGATAGACAATCGGGAGCGCATTTTTGATTCGATTGAGGATATCCGGATGAAACATGCTTAGAACCTCAATCTGTAAGCCAGACTTCTAGATGAAGAGATGCAATGCGTCGCACTTCCTCGATATCTTCAGCGCGTAATAGTAACTTTCCAGAAGGGTACAGGGTGAGCTCGTAATCACCTTCGAATACATGGCAGAAACGACTTTTCAATTTACAGATGAAGCCAGCATCTTCTATTCTCTTTGTTACTACATCCATGTTGCATGAGATGGTCTCAGGAGGTACAATTGTGAATGCTGTATCTCCGCTGCACACTTCAATGACAGCTTCTCTCATCGTCATCACTTCACGAATCAGATTTGGAATCATTATCCCTCGGTGGTCCAGCAGGTGGCCCCCTTGGTCCAGGTCC
>DAFJ01000035.1 GCA_002497905.1 Euryarchaeota archaeon UBA251 | reverse complement strand
CGAAGGTGTCGCTACCATCCGAATCAACCGTAATCCAAGCATCGGTGACTGTTCCATTGGTCTCAATGCTAAAACCTTCAACGGTTGCATCATCCAGTAACATGCTTTCAGGACCCGTCCAAGGCACATCATCACCAGAGACAAATGATGCAATTGGACCAAGGCTCATCATCACCATGAGGGTCACGAGAAAAAGGGCAGATGCCTTCCCGCGTGTGGGGTCCATGGTAGGCTAGCCATCCACGGTCGTTTCAATCGTCCGGCCTTGCGTTCTCTTGAAGTAAGAACGAATGGTTCATGAGTCGGCCGGTTTGACTGCAAATGGATGGCGGTCACTAGTTCTGACACTGGGGCGGTTGCCCCGTTGAGCGAACAGGCCGCCCAAGAGATTGAATCAAGGCTCATCAGCCTTCAACGCTCACAAGCAGACAAAGAGCTACCTCTCCCACTTCCTAACTCCAGATTCTGGGAATTGGTGACTCAACTCACCCAGCGAATTGAGATTGAGATGGATGAAGCGCGGAGGAAGGAAGGATGGAACACGAAGACGGATCTAATACGAAAACGAATGCGTACCATTCGTTGGGCAATTGGCTCCCTAACTCAACATCGCCTGAACGGATTCGCTCGACTCGCCACAATGCGGACACTTCTCCAACGAGAAGGAAACGCCCCTGAACCAAACTGGGAACAGCATGGACCGGCAGAACGTGCATTTTACGAAAGTGTCTGTCGCTCCATCGAAATTTTCCAGAAAGACATCGATTGGGATACCTTGCAAAACGGTGTATCTACACCGATTATCGAAGTTTCCAATTCTGGTGTTGCTCCATTGACTGATTTCATTCAAGAAGACAAGAATGAGCAAACGATTCCAACCGCGGATCCTCAGGAAGATTTCGCTCCTCCTCCTGAATTCCATATCGATGAAGCGTGGGAGGAAGACAATCAATCACAGTCTTCCTCGGTTCCAGATGGATTTCGTCGGATTCGAATGCTGCAAGATCTTCCTGAACCAATACTTGGCCCCGATGATAACCCGGTTGATCTCTCAGTTGGTGATGTCCACGTATGTCCGACCCTTTTAGCTGACGCACTAATCGGTGGCGGAATGGCAGAGCCAGCAGATCTGTAATCCTAATCAGTTGACCTGACGCAGATTGATTTCGATAGTGACGGAATCGGGAATCGGGATTTTGATAATCTCTCGAATCGCATTTTCATCCTTTGAAGAATTTGTCACGAGCTCAATTAGGCGACGATGTATGCGCATCTCCCAATGATCGAAGGTCTCAGAACCCTCTCCATCAGGAGACTTCCTGCAAGGAACGCTGAGTCGGCGGGTCGGGAGAGGAATTGGACCCCTCATCGTAACGCCTGTTCGATCACTAATCTCTTTGACAACTCCCGCAACTCGATCAACAGCAGTGTGGTCTTCACCGGTCAACTTAATCGCGGTGATGATTGGCATGGGAATCCGACTCCGAACTCCTCATTATCCAATTATTCACTTCTTCTCGATCTTCATGCAGACGCCAGCAGCGACTGTCTTGCCCATATCACGAATTGCGAACCGTGCGAGTTCTGGGAACGCGCCCATCTCTTCGATAGCCATAGGCTTGGTCGGAGCGAAGCGGATTAGAGCTGCATCACCGGACTTGAGGAAGGCAGGATTCTTCTCCTTGGTCTTTGCATTCTCAAGGAGTTCAGCGAATCGAACTGCAACCTGAGCAGTGTGTGCGTGGAACACAGGAGTGTAACCAGCGCCGATTGCCTTGGGGATGTCCATGAGCTGGATCTGTCCAACGAAGGTTTCGTCGTGACGGACAAAGTTCGGTGCGCTATCGGAATATCCAGCTACGTCACCACGACGGATGTCCGTTGCGGCAAGACCACGAACGTTGAATCCGACGTTGTCGCCAGGCTCAGCCTTTGCAACCTGAGTATGGTGCATCTCGATGCTCTTGACTTCAGCGGTCTGCTGACTGGGGTTAAACACGACGTTCTTGCCGACGTTCAGAGTACCCGTCTCAATCTTACCAACAGGCACAGTACCGATTCCACTGATCTTGTAAACGTCCTGGATTGGAAGGCGAAGAGGCTTATCAACAGGCTTCGAAGGCTGCTTAACGGCATCGATTGCCTCGAAGAGGGTCTTGACAGACTTGTCGTTGAAGGTAGTTCCCTTCCACCAGCCCATGTTGTCAGAGACGTTGTAGAGGTTCTCGCCATTGAATGAAGAGCAAGGAATCTTTGGAACATCCGCGGGGTTGAAGCCTGCCATCTTGAGGAGGCCATCGACTTCTTCACAGACCTGATTGTACTTGTCTTCGGAATAGTCGACACCGCTGATGTCCATCTTGTTGACGTTGACGATGAGTTGCTTGACGCCGAGAACCCGAGCCAAGAAAGCATGTTCCTTCGTCTGCGCGTTGACACCGTCGTTTGCAGCACATAGGAGAACTGCAGCATCTGCCTGACTAGTTCCAGTAATCATATTCTTGACGAAATCACGGTGACCAGGTGCGTCGATGATAGTGTAGTACCAGTTAGGGGTGAAGAACTCCTTGTGAGCAACGTCGATCGTGATTCCACGCTCGCGCTCCTCCTTGAGTCCGTCCATCACGTAAGCGAGACCGAAACCAGCCTTTCCAGACTCAGCTGCGAGTTTCTCGTTCTTGTCAATAACGTGCTGTTCGATATGGCCGCTGTCGAGGAGAAGACGACCGACGGTCGTGGACTTCCCATGGTCGACGTGACCAATGAATACGATGTTCAAGTGTGGCTTGTTCTTGTCTTCCCATTGCGATCCCATGTGGTTCACTCCTGTGTTAAGCAACGCGGCGAGCGTGGGTGCGTATATCAAGCCTATCATCAGATATATGCGATTTTAGGGGCAGAAATGGGGTTACTGCTGCCGCCGGGTCACTTGTAAATGAGTTCGATCGCGAAATCTATCACATCTGCAGCGTGAGTTCTCTGGTTACGAACCTCTACAGTATATTCTCCATCCAAATATTTCTCAAAATCACCACCAGTGAGTTGGAGCCATAAACAACGATTCCCAGGATCGCTATCAGTTCCTACATCACAGTCCCCATATACCATTTGTTCGTCAGTGGTAGATGTTGTATCTCGATCCAAATACTCTCCTGTATCATTCTTAACAAATAGATCAAATCGATTGTGGCAGACATCCTGTTCACAAGTAACGAAGTCCTTATCCTCGATTGGATAGGTAATCTTGAGTTTCACATATCGGATGGTATTCTTCGCTTCATCGTCGTCAACAACTGGAAAGTTGAATGAGGATACATTCCCTGAACTCCCCCGACGATTAAGTTCAAAATCGTTCCACACGCCTCGATAATTGATGTATACTAGAGAAGTGTCTTGATCTGTGAATCCGTTGTTATCAGTTACAGTTAGGGAAACTTTGTGTTCTCCAGCTGTCATCGACATCCAATCATAAGTCTCGCCCGTCGCATCAACATCATTCATTGGGTCCCCGTCACCATCGGAGTCCGTGTAAACATCGAGATCCCATTCATAATCCGTCAAGTACTCCTCGGCATAGCAACCAGAATCGTCTGGATCACAACCAGCCCAAGATGCGCCCCCATCAAGAATGAGGGTTGTCGAGATGTCGACGTCTCGATCAGATATCTCTCGATCAGGCTCACAGACCCATTGAAGGATGTATGTTCCAGTCTTTGGATCTTCGCCTTCACAGTCACCATCCTTCTGGCCCATAATTTCCGCGTGAGGGAGGCGTGCATTAGAATCTGCAACGGTGATATCCTTCGTTAACGACACTTCGTATTGGGAATCAGCAACGGTAAGCGTAACCGTGTATGTACCAGAAGTGGTGTAGATGTGGCTCGTGGTGAGCCCTGTTGCGACGTCGCCATCACCGAAGTTCCAGTTAAAGGTCAGAGAATCACCATCTGGATCGCTGCTCCCTGCTGCATCGAAAGTGACGGGGTCCTGAGCCTTCACAGTCCCCGATGGAGTGATATTCATTGCGACGGTGGGCGGCGAGTTCGATGAAAGACTCTCAAGACAACCTGCAAGAGGGAGACATACTACGAGAAGAGCAAGCATGGAAGCGCGGAGAAGACGGCTCATCATACCTCCATGCATTCCCGGTCCCTATCAGCCATTCGATTCAGAGACCCCTAATATGACGTTCCAATTACATCCAGCGATCCAGCGATGATTGCTGTGACCCTTGGAGAAGTTCCTTCT
>DAFJ01000042.1 GCA_002497905.1 Euryarchaeota archaeon UBA251 | reverse complement strand
TCCAGGCAGAATATGGAGTAACGAGCATTCGATCACTTCCACCAGATGATATGGCTCGCGAAGGTCTTGAGGAAATGTCATCCGTCTGGGTTGAAAGCTCAGATAATTCCCTATTCTTTATTCTCGACCTCGGAGAAGATGGGGATGCATTGAGTGAAGAGAATCTTCGCAGTACACATGCTTATGCCTCTTCTTTAATGGAATCTGAACACGTAATTTCAATTATTGCACCTGGTTATTTTGACCCCTCTATGAATGCTAGCTCAGTAGTCCAATTTTGGTCAACTCCAGACGATTTTCTCACTCCAGAACAACTTGGTTACCGAGAGTATCTTCGAGCATCTTTCATTAGTCAAAAAACAAGTCACACCTATCTTCTCATTACTCTCGGCGTTGAGTGGAATACTGCAGAAGCACGACATTTAGTAGAAGATATACGATCAGATCGTGACGCAAACAACATCGATATTATGGGTGTGAAAAAGGAGTCTATTTTCATCGGCGGCCTCGCCGCTTACAACCTTGATTTGTTAGACGCTGTTGTGGAAAACCTCCCCATATCAATGGCATTTATTTTCATCTCTACCTGTATTCTTTTGTTCATTCAGGTTCGCTCGGTCATAATTCCCTTCAAGGCAATTGTCATGAATATTCTCAGCATCACGGCCACTTTCGGAATGTTGGTATTCGTATTCCAAGAGGGAGGTCTTGGTTTGGATGAAATTATGAATTTCACTCCTCAACCAATAGATCCGACAACACCTGTAATGTTATTCTGTATCGTATTTGGCCTTTCAATGGATTATGAGGTTCTCATGCTTTCTCGTATCCATGAAGAATGGGAACGTACTGGTGATAATACGTTGGCTGTTGCGTACGGCCTCCAGAAAACTGGCCGCTTAGTTACTGCAGCAGCCCTGATTATGGTACTAGTTTTCTCTGCACAGATTTTCGCATCTGTCGCAATCATCAAGCAGTTTGGACTCGGCCTTGCACTCGCCATTTTCTTAGATGCGACACTCGTTCGTGCTCTTGTAGTTCCTGCGACGATGCGCCTGATGGGCCCCCTCAACTGGTGGGCTCCATCGTTCCTGCGTAACGATAAGAAGAAAGAAACCGATTTTACAGAGGAATAAAATCAGCAGAGATCTGCACCAAGTTCTTCCAAGAGCGCCAAGAGCTCGCGATCTTCAGGTAAATGAATCAAAGCGCCCTGTGCAGCAAAAAATGCAGCCGGGTGATTTCGCATCATCAAGTGAGCACGCGCCATATTTGACCAAGGGTGTCCTGGATTCAGTGAACGAACGGCTTGAACAGCAGCCCTAAACCAAGCCATAGCCCGTTCAATCTCTCCTCCAGCGAGAATAATCGCACCAATATCATTCCAAGGGTCACCTAAGGAGGGGTCAGTCTCAATGGCCCTTCGGCACCAAGCCATTGCTTCGGAATCATTCCCCATCACACTGTATGACCAACCAATCATTGTAGCGGCTTCGGCAGATGGCCGGAGACGAAAAGAAGCTCCAAAATGTTCAGCAGCATAGTCAAACATCCCAATGTTCTGAATCACATTTCCCATTCTGAAGAGTCGATCTGCCATTTCAGCATCCATTTCATCTCCATCAAAATCGATTCTCATTTCATTCCAGATTTGATCCATTGCATCGAGCAATCGGGCTGGGCCAGCCCGATCACGTAGGCAAGTATACTCTGGCATACTCCAATCTGACTCAAGGATTTCACTTCGTTCACGTATGTTGGAAAGATGCCCACGCCTCTCAGAATTTGGAATTAGGCGCCGATGTGTCCTAGAATCCAACGGATCCGCCATCCACATTGTGATAGAGCGAACGAATAAACCACCATCTTGCTCAGGCGTCACACATCGGATTGCAGGACTTCCTTCGGGGCCAATAGGAACAAGTCCAACCCCACCTTGCCTTAGCGTTTTGAATAATTTTTTGGGCATTGAATCGCATGTGCCGGTAATCAAAATCCTATCCCATACTTCCTTTTCTTGAATCATCTTATCGCAGTCCAACCAAGATGCATCATGGATGATTACACGACATCCTTGGTTAATTGCGAGTAAATCTAACCCCCTATCTTTCCAGTTAATTTCGAGAAAACGTCGCCGTTCAGGATCTGCTTCAACCACATGGATTTCATTCGCACCTAATCTGAGTAGAATTTCAGTCCACCAATTACCACGGGCTCCGATGAGAAGAACACGGGTATCAGATTCCATTTGCATCATTTGCATAATTTGTGCAGTTTCGTAATGAGAGGGGAGGAGGGCTCCAGCTTCATGACTCGCTTTCCACCAAGGTAGGGCAAGGGCTGAAGCCCCGAGACCATCGATAACTAAGCCAGAGGGTAGGGGCCAAATCGCTAGACTCCGACTCGACATTTTCAACGCATTACGAACCTTAGCATCACTTAGGATTCCACTATCACACAGACGTTCGATCACTTCTTCTTCGGATGGCAATGTTGCTTCTTGAGAGCAACTTGGAAGTGCAAGCAGGTCACACTCTTCCATGCTATTTTCATCCCAATCCGAAGACACACAGCGCATGGCTTCGCGGAAGGTATTGAACACCACAGGTAACTTATCTATTCTCGATGCGATTTTATCTTTGAATTAGGTTAGCCAGTCATCTAAGAAGCACATCGACAGAATCAACAATCAATGTTGGTTGAATTGTTGAATTTTCGAGGTCACCTCTCGTTGCTTCACCACTTAGGACTAGAATACTCTGTACATTAGCGGCACGCGCCATCGCAATATCTGTGTAAATTCGGTCACCAATCATCGCAACATTCGATGGATCAATCTCCTCTTCTTTCAATCTATCAAGAATCATTTCCGGTCTTGGCTTACCTGTGATAATCGTTGGAGTAATTCCAGTGGCTGCTTCGAACATAGCTAATATCGAACCCACATCGGGCAATCCACCTGTAGGAGACGGACAGACAATATCTGGGTGTGTGGCTACCAAAGGCACTCCATTGTGTAGAAGTTCGGCAACTTGTTGTAATTCAGAATAAACAAGTTCGTTGTGGTAACCAACGACTACACAATCTACTACATCGTTTGTGCATTCAAATCCAGCATCTTCCATCATTGATCGCATTCCTTCAGTCCCGAAGCAATGGATTTTCATCCAACCACGTTGTTGGAGCCAGCGAATACAGTCGTGTGTTGAGAGAAGCACATCTTCTTCTCTAGCATTTATTCCCATTCCATGTAATTTCTCTACGTATTGTTTTACAGAACAACTAGAGTTGTTGGATAGGAAGATTGTAGCGATATTATTCACTCTACATCGTTGAATGAATTCTAGAGCGCCAGGAATTGGCACCCCTCCTAGGTGGATTGTCCCATCTAAATCTAGCAGGACCATCTTGATGCCTTGTAGACTGGCGTCCATAAGATGCCCTCACAACAAAATGTTCCGAGCGAGCCAAAGAGGATTATGCAACTTTTTCTGCGCCTCTTTTGATGCTAAGGCATCGGTTAAGGCTGCTTGTAGGGCAGGACGTTTTGCTGCTTTTCGTACGAAGAGATTCATCAAACGCTTCCTCCGTACAATCCGCTGAATTTTGAATGAGTTTGAAAGCTCAGGCCCTAATTCCTCCCATAAGCGCACCATGTATTCATCCGCAACTTCTACAGGCAAACCTTCAGAGTGGACCTCCCGGTCAAATAGAGAAATTGCTAGTTTGGCAGATAACAAGGCGTTTCCAACTCCTTCACCACTAAACGGGTCAACTAAACTTGCAGCATCTCCAACACATATTGCTCCAGCCATAGCCGTGCGCCGCGGTTGTAATGCAGCCCCCTTTCTAGGGCTGCCAAACGGAAGTTCCCATCCCTTCCCACTACCTTCTACGAAAGTCGCATCTACAAACCGTTCTTTGAACCGTGGGTGTTCATGAATGAGGTAGTGTTGAAGTTTTTTGAGTGATTTTTTGATGCCTGTTTGCTTCCGTCTTTCAGCGTTGACCATACCTATTCCAACATTTACAACGTTTTCATTTACGGGAAAAATCCACCAATATCCAGGTATTACGTCGTCAACAAAATGGAGTTCGATAGATCCCTCACTATCACCTACATCTTTGACACCCGTCCAATATTCTCGATATGCCCCACAGTAGTGCATTTCATCTCGCAATTTTTCAAGATTCAACTCTTCTACAATTTTCTTTGCTACGGGGCAAAGATATCCACCGGCTCCAATTGTTAGTGGAGCCATATGAGTAGAATTACTACCTCCCTCAATTGTTACACCTGTAATCTTGAGATTAGTTTCATCATGGTGCACATTGGAAACTGAAGTGCCTTGGACAACTTTTCCACCTGCGTCACGAACTAATTCAGTCGCTCTAAGGAACATCATGTAGTCGAACTGAAGTCGAGGGAGTGCATATCCAGCCTCTCTCTTTGCAACATCATCTTTTGGTAACGGGATAGTCACTTGTTTTCCATTTGGACTACTGAACATCATCCCAGTCACTCGAAAGTGAGGTGTGGCCTCAATCATTTCCTTTACACCAAGTTCTTTGACGTGACGTAGAGACTTACCTCCTACAGCATCTCCACAAATTTTGTCACGTGGCCAAATTGCCTTCTCAATGAGAAGGACCTTGTTTCCAGCGAGCGCTGCATAGCTTGCTGCTGCAGCCCCTCCCGGGCCACCACCAACCACGATCACATCGAATCTTTCTCCATCATCTGGAAGCGGACCTGTATCGATGGGAACACTCCAATCCAGACCCATGTAACACTCTCTGGAGTGATGGGCCTTGAATCATCCCACTAACCCGATAGGTTCAACCCGTGTGGTGAGTGGTGCGTATTGATGGCCGTTGTGAAGATGGTGACGACCCTTCCCGGCGATTGGAAGGAGTTTGAAGTAGGAGAGTGGGCACACACTCTTGTTGAAAATTTAGCTGTAGCATGTATACAGATAGAACGAATACGTTCGATGTATAGGTGGGATGGAGAGGTTACTTCAGAAGATGAATGGCGTCTTATGATGACAACTACCACCGAAAAAGCCCCAATCCTCGCGAAACTCATAGAGAAGGAAAGCCCCTATGACACTCCTCAAGTGACTTGGACCACTGTTGATGCATCTGACTCATATTCAACTTGGACGGAAGAGGTGACTAAATGAATGGATTTGAATTATTCATTGCCGCGTCTTTAGGAATCGGTCTTGCAGCAGCTAGCGGATTCCGCATCTTTATCCCTCCATTTCTTTACGGCGCCGCTGCCCGTTTAGATTACCTCCCATCAGCCATCCCCGCATCTGGCTTACAAGATTGGATGGCATCCGATATCGGATTGGCGGTACTTGGATTGGCTACATTAATCGAAATAATCGCATATTATGTACCTTGGTTAGACAATCTATTGGATACGATCGCATCACCCGCAGCGATGCTTTCCGGGGCTCTACTAATGAGCTCATCTTTAGGAGATTCAGATCCGATTCTTCGATGGGGTCTGAGTATAATTGCAGGGGGTGGAGTAAGTGGCACAGTACAGGTGAGTACAGTAGCATTGCGTGCAATGTCAACAGCGACAACAGGGGGCCTCGGCAATCCCATTGTGTCTACCGCAGAAGCGGGCGCATGTATTACCTGTACAATACTCGCGGTCCTCCTACCGATCATTGCACTAATTCTTGTGATTGTTAGCCTTGGGTTTACGGGCCGATGGCTCCTGAAACGTAGACAAGACAAGAAAAAATCTCCTTCACAGGTTGAAATACCCTGAATACTACATGTTTTGCATGTCATGGGATTGGGAATGGGCAAGCCGAATTGAGAGGCGAATTGCAATTGATGAACTAATGGCAAGCCTTGTTGAATTGGTACATGAGATTGAATCCACTCTTGGCGAATCTCCATGGGCAATCGACCCAATTATTCAGGCTGGTCTGAAATCCAGTCCCGAAGGGCGAAAAATTTCTGAAATGTTCGAAGAAAAGAGCATTCCGATTGAAGCGATTACACGCCTACAATCTAATGTGATGTGGAACATTGTCTACGACGGCCTTTCCTATTTACTTTCAAAGGAAGGAGATTCTAGAACTGAGGCTAAGTGCTTTCATGCGTTACAGATGAGGTTTGAGAAGACGGACTCCATCATTCGTTTCATGGGTTACAAGGTTGGGAACAAACAGGAGGATACTAGCCGACGTGATGTCATTAAGGCCCTTTTCACTTCAGACCGACTTTCAAAAGAGACCATGGAAAAACTCCTGGATTCCATGGATTCAGAAGATGAGGATTCAGAGTGTCTTGATGGTTTTGAAGTTGGAATGACTGTTATGAAAAAAGCCGGAACAGAGATTGGATTTACTGGCTGGCCTTCCTTTGCAGACAAGGACGAACTCCCAATTATTGAACGGATTGACACTTCCGACTCCACCCTCTTGCTCAAGTTCAAGGATATGAGTTGGTGGATTAACGCGTCTTTGGTCGAGCCGTCAGATGTCATTGTAAATTGATTATATGATCAAGAATCACAACTCTCGAATTAATAACGTGGACAGATTCGTTCAAGTCCTTCACCCCTTACCGATTACCAAGGCGAGGTTATGAGTGACGAAATGAGATTTCCAACACGCGCAGTGCATGAGGGCACCCATCATGCAGATGGAGCCGTAAACACTCCTGTCTACTTATCTTCAACTTACAAGTTGGATGAGGAGCGATATGCAGGTTGGGCAGCAGGAGCTCAACATACACTTCTCTATAGTCGCTTATCCTCGGTTAATTCTGAGGTTGTCTCGAAAAAAATCGCATCGTTAGAGGGTGCGGAGGATGGAGAAATGTTCTCAAGTGGAATGGGGGCAATTACTACTGTTCTACTCGGACTATTATCGCGAGGAGATCACGTAATCGCCTCACCCGATGTCTATGGTGGAACTTACGGCCTCATGACTGAAGATCTACCAAGGTTCGGAATCGAGGTGACTTTAGTGGACATTAGAGATCCATCTTCTTTTGAAACTGCAATCAAAGAGAATACGAAAATACTCTACTCCGAAACACTAACAAATCCAAATCTCAAGGTTTGCAATCTCCCCGAAATTGCCAGAATTGCCAAGGAAAACAACCTCATATCGGTTGTTGACAACACATTTGTCTCACCTTGGGCTACACGCCCAATTGAGATGGGACATGACCTTGTTATCCATAGTACCACGAAATATCTGAATGGTCATTCAGATCATGTAGGGGGCGCAGTTGTTGGTTCCAAAGACCTGATCGCACAGGTATTTGCAAAGAAAATCCATTTTGGAACATCTCCAGATCCCCATGCTTGCTTCCTCTTAGAAAGAGGCATTCGAACCCTCCATGCTCGGATGCCTATTCATGCATCAAATGCTGCAATACTTGCTGAGAGGCTAGAATCTCATCCAGCGATTGAGCGAGTGGTCCACCCATCACTTCCCTCACATCCAGATTACGAGGTTGCTAAACAGGTCATGCCGAATGGAACTGGTATGCTCGGATTTGTTGTTAAGGGTGGAGATAATGCAGCGATGTCCTTCATGTCTCGATTGAAAATCATATTTGAGGCAACAAGTCTTGGCGGAGTCGAATCTCTCATTGAGGTTCCCGCAACCTCTTCTCATATGGCGGTTCCAGAAGAGGTTCGAATTGCTGCTGGTATTTCCCCTGGCTTCGTTCGGATGAGCGTCGGCATTGAGGATGTTGAAGACATTTGGAATGATATTCACCAGGCCTTAGGTGCTTGATCATTCATCATCTGGTAGATCGGTTTGGAGACTCGCAGCAGTAGCAACTTTACTCATTGCGTCGATGTAATCGCTCTTATTCCCATTTCCAGAAATTAGACTCTCGCTAACTTGCCATAGATTCGATACGGCCCTTGCCCAGTCGCCGCCCTTGTCTCGAGCAACTTGATCGAAGCGCCAAGCTTCAGATCCATCGCGATCATGAGCGACTAACCACGCCCAACCCATTGCAGCATCATTGATGACCTTTCTTTTTCGAACCATAGAAACCGTCCTTCCGAGGCCATCAGTGTGGCCCTTACGTACTAAGTCATGCAGTAAATCCAGCGGTGAAGGTAGTACTGTATTGCTCCAAGGCAACGCTTCTAGTTTTGAAGTGGCCTGCCTATCCTTACTTAATCCCTTGAGGAAGGCATTGAATCCCTGCTTACGCTTCATTTGTTTCGCATGAATATCATCGGCCTTTTCACCAATTATTCCAAACATTTCCTCAAGGATTGTATGACCCCAATCATCCCAGAGAGAAATCAAAATATCGTGTCCGGCACGCATTTCGAGTCGAACCACATCATCTGGTGAATCGAGAGCCACTCCATCTCTACGTACATGTAGTCCTGCATTTATGTTTGAAAGAGCGCATTGGATGGCCTCTTTTTCTAAATCGGTGCCCTCTATTGCAGAAATCCCCTCTTCAAATTCTTCAAACCACATAGTCCCGAGAACGAACCCCTCATCGATTGAATTGGTGACAGCCCCCTTCAATCGTTCAACAACATCTTTGTCTTTCAAAGTTAGATCAGTCCAAGCTGTGAGTATTTCTTGGCCTGCCTCTTTCATTTCCTCTGAAACCTCCCGATCTCCCCACCCTTCCGGGGCCCAAATCCATTCAATTTCAGTCACGGCTGAAATTTTAGGAGGAAGCATACGGAGAGATATCCCGCCGATAAGGCTCTCTTCCAGAGATTGTAGGGAAGCTGCGGAGATACCAAGCAATGTTCCATCATTAAATTCGAAACGAATCCATCCATCCTTGTTTTGCTTCCGTTCTTCCACTTCTTCTTTTGTTAGGCCGGATGTGAACCAAACACGTCCTTCTTTCTGTAGATTGATTGGTGCCTGTTTTAGCCCCTCGTCAATCCAACCATCAGGGATTAGGGGTTTAGTACCAGTACATACAATCTCAGATCGGCTACCAAAGAACCAGATTCCTGCTTTTGCATGGTCCCGCCAAAGCAATAGCCTCAATGGTATGTCATGGAAGTTTTGCATTGAAGCAAGATCGGTCGGTGCTGCCATCCCACGTCGAACGAAACTGTGGCGGCCATATGCGGGATTTTGGAAGATTGAGACCGTATCGAATGCTTCTTCATGCGCAGCAGCGAGTGTACCAGCAAGAGCACGAGCGGGCACATCCCCTCGACGCTTACGCATTCGCCGTTGAAGCCATTTCAGATTGTTTCGTTTATCAGTAACACGTTGCACTTCTTTCTGTGTCTTCTTCAATGGATCCCGTCGAGGGAATACACCCTTTGGATGCCGAGTAGGTAAGATGGAACTAGGGTCTTCAAGCAAGGCATCCAAGTTTTTCCTCAAACGCTTTTGGATGGAATCAGAGGCTTTTTTGATACCCTTCATACGAAGCTTACGCCGCTTATCATCGCCTGGAAATCGGACTTGTGCGGGCCCAGCCATGATGTCGTCAACCCCCTCTACTGTTTCACATCTACGCGTGATATCTCATACTGTCGAAAACCATCTGTTCATGATTATCCATTTCAGCAGGTAGAATAAGACAATGAATACGCCCACCATCCATTCCATTCATTTCTTTGATTACTGTTGAGCAAACATGACTCTGGTCAGTCCCCAAGTCAGATAGAACGACGACATTCCAAGCACTGACATCCACATCTTCATTTTCTTCACTCCACCGTTCTGCCATTTGCATGAGTATTTGTCCGGCAACGGACGGACTCATGTGAATTGGGCTTTCAATTCCTAATCCAGTAGGATCTAAATCGAGTAATACCAAGGTATGCAGATTTCGTAACCGGTTGTCAAGTATGTAGCGTAGAGGTGAGGTTGGTAGATAGTCGCCATAAGCGTAAGGTAACGTAACTTGACGCCCGAAGCGATAGGATTGCAGTCCACTGGAACTAATGGCTAAAGTCGTTGCAGAAATCCCTGGCACAATTGTCACTTGCACTCCATTTTCCCTTGCTCTAAGGAGTAAATCAACGTGAGTCGTTGCTTGCATTGGGTCACCTACTACCATAATCGCAACCTTCTGCGATTTTGCCATTTCGATAATCTCTCTTGGGTTTTCGATTTGGGGACGCATTGCCCGTTTCCAAGGGCCAACAATATTCTCCAATTCGTTTTCTTGAGCAAGAGGCAGTGTTGCGGTATACCCTTCGAGGTACCTCTCGTCCATGTCTTGTAACATATCGATGGCACGCCGCGTCATTAGGGCAAGGTCGCCTGGTCCGAGCCCGATTAGAAATAATCCACTTGAATCCACTAATCTTCCTCCGTCAGCGTCAAGATACCGTTAGCACTGGTTAGAGCGGGTCCCATGCGTCATTTGAGCGTGCCGTCGAGTATGACGCAGCAAACGATTGACATTTTACGGGAATCAGGATGGCTTGATACAGAGCATCGTGTCCGACCTTATGATGATGGACACATCCTCATTCCACTGAATGATAACGCCCCCTCAGAACTCCCACCCACATTTGTCAACTTACCAATTATAGACGCAAAACCAGTTCTATGGAAGAGTAGAGAATCTTGGCAGTCACGTTTTACCGAATTGGTAGGAGAGGGTGTGTTAGAGAACGTCATTATCACGAAAAGCCATGAAATTCTCGGCGATCTTCTCATCCAACGTTATGATGAGGTGAATGAACAGTATCTTTCAGCCTTCATTCAATCTAAGATGGAAACGCATCCCCGAATTCGTCTGATGTTAATCGATCATGGAGTCAAGGGTGAATTCAGGATAAGAGATTTACAACCCATTGCAGTTCGAACAGACCGATTAGTTTGGGGTGAGGGTTTGATGGATTTAGAATCAAATCTTTTTGATCCAACAACAGACGTGCCTGAGAATGGATTACGCCTACGTCTTGACCCCTCTCGAGTATATTTCTCTAGCAAGTTACAATATGAACGCCAAAATACAATGAATGAATTGAGCCAATTTTCTGCCGAATTAGGCCGCCCAATCAATGTCTGTGATCCGTTTTGTGGTGTTGGCCCAGCGATTGCACCTATGTTGCGAGAAGAAGGCTTGGTAGGAGAACTTCTAGTCAATGACCTCAATCCAGATTGCCTTCCGTTTTTATTTCATAATCTCAAACCCTTGCGTGAGTTGAAACCCAATTTCACGCCGAATAATTTGGTGGAGCCAACTCCTGGCCTCTTTGTTGGATGCATGGATGCAACACAAATCTCCACCAAAGCAGATCAATGTGGTCGTTGGGATGCCCTTCTTGTGAATCTTCCACATCAAACTCTGAGTTTATTGCCAGCATTACTCCCCCTTCTCCGCCCCGAAGGTCCAATGAGGATTTGTGGATGGACAATTATTCCTGAAAGTGAAGTAAACGAACTCCCAGACAAACTTTCGAAAATAATTGATTGCAATGTAGAAGATATTGAAGTTCGGGTACGTAAACAGTTCAACGCAACGGACATGCTGACCGCCTTTATTGTACGTCGTTAGGCGCCCCGACCGGGATTTGAACCCGGGTCGCAGCCTCGACAGGGCTGCATGATAGGCCACTACACCATCGGGGCAGGCAATTTGCCCAACACCAACCTGTATATAATCGGCTTGATGAATCAAGGGACGATGTCCGACGAGGAAGGCACCCCCCGCACACCCTCTCGAACATCGAGAGGAAGAGCACGACCATCCATGGGAGGGTCTGGCCTATTTGGGACCGCACCCCCTCCTCCCGTGGCACCTCCTCCTTCACCAAATGCAGAGGACCTCCCTCTCATTCCATCTACCTCTGTTGTAGACGAGCCCCCTTCATCCCAGAGTAATGAGATGGATGCAGCAATTACACAACTTGAAGCCCAGAATGCCAATCTCCGTTCAGCTCTCTCCTCAACCACAGCGGATCTTGTGGCATCAACGGCGGCCCCAGTCCCTCCAATCGTTGGTGAGGGTTATGTCCTCTCTGCTCTTGACCTTTCATCGATTATTCGAACAGGCCGCCTAATGCATCTTGATGGCCTTGTCCGAACTGGCACTGGTGCAATTACAATGCTAAACCCAGAATCTCCAGGAATTGTCCATATGACGAGAGAAGGTGCGACTCTATCTTCACTTACTGAACATGCAATCCTTTCTGCTCCTCTCGGTGTAGATGCGCCCAATGGCGCACCAGTTGCACACCATCTCCTCTATGTTCTTCTTGCTCAACAATCTCTCAATAATCCGGGTCGAGCGGCAACCATTCTGAGTGACAGTCCATTTTCAGTTGCAGCCTCCAATAATCCCGATGCCTTTGTTCTAGATGCAGAGAAAACAGGAATAGGTCGTGTTGCCATCATCGACGATGGCCCAGTGGACCAAATGATCCAAGAGATCGGTGAAGCGTTCAGAGACATTGGTGGGAATGCCATGGTTGTTCGGAATCGTTTCGCTTTAGGATTCGGCCTTGATGTAGAATCGGCGATGCAGGCTCTTTCAACACTTGAAGCGAATATGCAACGACACGTCCTTCGTTGAATTGCGAAGAACGCCAGATTCAAGGAGCGACCTTACTGAATGTGGCCATGGGTGAGGGGGCCGCTCCATTGATTGTCGATGTCATCGATAATGGAGGACAATGGACCCATCGTGAATGGCGCATGCTTCGGTACATGGGTGTTGATACCCAAATTCTTCCCAACGATACACCTGTAGATAACCTCCGTAGAGTCGACGGACTGATTCTTTCTGGTGGCGCGACACGAGTGGGTCTTACGGGCGAACTCGGTAATTGTGGAGAATATCTAGAGATTGCTGTACCAATTCTCGGAATATGTGCCGGTCACCAGTTCATGGCACGGTTCTATGGTGGTGATGCTGGCGCAGCTCCAGCACCGGAGTTTGGAGCCGCGCAAATTGAACTTGTAAATGGGGGTGGCCATATTTTCGAAGGTACGCCTGATGAACAGAAAGTATGGGAATCTCACAATGATGAGGTCACGGTATTGCCTCCAAACTTCCGAATTACCGCATCGAGCGAGTCGTGTAAGGTTCAAGCAATGGAAAATGATGCTGGGGATCGTTTCGGTTTGCAATTTCACCCAGAGGTAGATCACTCGGAGTATGGAGTGAAAATGTTCGAAAATTTCGTCCGTATTTGTGAAAATATGCGTAATTTGTGAACCGTCGGGTTGAAGAATACCCCCACGGTCGCGCAACCATGGTCGAAGTCGATTACCGATGTCTCAGATGCGGTCATATGATCCCAATCGATACCATGGGCGAAACAAGCACCTTGCAGTGTAAGAATTGTGGATACCGGATTTTCAGGAAACCTCGTCGAGGTGGCCACAAAGACCTCATTGCAGAGTGATTCCCCCCCATCGTTCAGTTCAAGGACCAGCGGATTGAACACTGTGTGTGACTCTCTGGCTTGTGCGTCATGCACCAACTCGGTTTGCGGATCTTGCAACTCCAGAACGGATTCGTAATGCCCTTCAGTCTGCTAGTATCGAAGGAGACCCTCCCCACCTCTTGATTTCCGGTCCAAGTGGTTGCGGAAAGACAGCAGCTTGGCGCCTCGTTGCTCGCCAAGTATTGGGTCCGGGTTGGAAAGCAACCCATCACGTTCTTCAAGCACGAGATTTGAGCGGTTCACAGAATGCAATGAAGCGTTTTGAGGAGTTTCTCAAGAGCGGCTCAGCAGATGGAGGGTCACTCGCTTCAAGCTCAAGCCTAGATGCCTTCGATCGAAGTTTATGGACAGCTGATGACGATGATCCACCCCCTTCAGGATCGGAAATCGACCTCTCCGATGGCCGTATACCGATTTCCCGCCTCATTATCATCGAGGATGCCGACCATCTCGGTATGAAGAGGCAAGCATATCTTCGTAGGATGATGGAACGTTCAGGCCATACTTCGAGATTCATTCTTGTAGCTCGCTCTCCCAGCCGCATCATTGACGCTCTTCGATCAAGGACCCGCTCAATTCGACTCCCATCTCCTGAGCGTGACACAATCGAAGCAACTCTTCGGAAGATTGTTGACTTGGAAGGAGTGCAAGTATCTGATGGCGTATTTGGTGATGTAGTTCACATATCCAATGGAGATTTGAGAAAGGCAATTTTCACTTTAGATCTTCTTGTTCATCGCGGTCTTGCAGAGGATCGTGAAGCGGTAGTTCGTCTGGTTAATGCAGTTACACTTCAAACAGGCCGCCATATGGTAGAGATGGCATTAAGGGGTCGCGTAGTTGAATGGAAGATGGAGAATGATGGCCGGAGAAGAAAGCGCGTTTCAGTAGGTGCGTATGGGGAACTCGATCGCATGCTCAGAGAGCATGCATTGGATGGTGAGGACATTATTCAACAGGTTCACATGGCGATCACAAGCCCACGCCTCCCCGTTCCTAACAACCTTCGAACCGACCTCCTTGAGGCTCTTGCATTAACTGAAATTGGAATGGGAAATACAATTGATTCACGAATCCATCTTGAGGATCTTCTTCATCGATTTGCTGAAATTGGTCGTAACCACGGCTTGTCCATTGCTTGAACACGGGCGCGGCAGGATTCGAACCCGCGGTCCCCGGCTTAGGAGGCCGGTGCATTATCCAGGCTATGCTACACGCCCAAACCCAACACAATCGCCCCCCCTTCTTGAAAGGATGCGATGAGATGAAGGGGGTTGGATGCTGAGCAGGTAATGTGACTGAGGAGGATTCGCTCGATCTACGGGACTCAGTGCCGTTGGCATTGCCTACACCCGATCGTCCGGAGGAGACCCAATCTCTGGACGAGGTCGAACGTGATAAGGAGAAGAGAACCGACAAGCGGCGGAATGCTGCGGTCAATTTCGCACAATCAAGCCCCCTCCGTCTACTACGTCTTACTCTCGGCCCTAGCCTGATGGTGTTACTCATCGTTGTCATGGTATTTCCAGACCAAATCGATGCACAGTGGACAGGTTTTGCGATGATTTGCATTTCAATCATTATTCTCTTACCTCCCACGATTGCCGCTGAGATGCAATTCATTACTTCTGAGAATGATTTCGGTCCGAATAAGGGCGCTGAACAACTTTCGTTAAACTCCTTCCCAGGAGCCGAACGGATTCGTTCGATGATTCGTGAGAATCGTTTGAATGAACGAATTCGGATGATGGCTACCATAGTAGTGGGCACCCTCGTCATGATTCAGCAATATTTCTTGGTTGGCGGACCAGGAAATATCGTGATTATGATGGCTGCAGTTCTCCTGACAGCAGTTACTATTGCTCAGACGATTAGCCTTGAAAGGACAATTCAGATGCGCTCTCTTGAGTTCAAGTATCTCCCATTCCATGCCCCTACTCAACATAGTAGTCAGATGCATACAGTATTGAGCGATCTTATTGAGGCGCACATGGATCCAGATTCGGCTTCCCAATGGTCTGCTTGGCTTGACGAACTCAAACCATCGATTCGTAACAAACTCCCGCCCTCTCTTGCACGAGAACGCATTGTTCAGGCAGTATATCTCTCAACTATGACTGACAAGGATGGTGTTGGAAATTGGAAATTGAACAACATTCTCACATCTATTGTTAGAAGGGAGATGCGTGATTGGATTATGTCTGAACCATCGGCAAATATAATTCAAGATAATGAGGAAATGGCCAGTAAACTACCATTCAACATTTCTTCTTTACGCCGTTTACTAGAGCATACTGAAGCATGGCAACCCGGCCTTTTCAGAATCATTCGAAGAGTTAGAAATGATATCTTGACCGGTGATAATTCGTTGGTAGATTCAGAATGGAGAATGGATCATGACCTCCCTCTTGCTTGTCCTGATGGTCAAGGAGATCTTTTCTTGATGGTTCACAACTTTGGTGAGCGTGAGGAAACCGTCGAAGTTGAAGTGGTTGTTCCAGGTGGCCTTCCAGAAGTGCAGACCTTCCGAGTCACCCCACAACCCACTCCACAACTTCCAGCCGCAATTCCTCTTGATTCTTCTTCAATGACTGAAACTTTAGCAGATCGTCTCTCCATTTTGATGGAACGTGGCCTTGTTCTCTGGATTGGTTTAGCTTGGTCTCCAAAAGTACGTGGCCGTCACCCGGTTCAAATTCATCTTAGAAGAGAGGGTGGCGAGACGATTTCATCACTTGTAATTTCTACAGAGGTCCAGCAACGTAGCGGCGGTGCAGGGAGTACACAAGTCAGAATGCGGCGTGCAAGTAGCCTTGGAATCGAAGCGCTTCGCGATGTACGTGACTCTCTAAAGATGCGTTAATCGTTTACACTAACCCGCCGCCGCGTTTATGTTGCGTCCTTATGTGGAATGGGTTGCAGGTTGAAGCCATGGAGTCATGGGACATCATCGTCATTGGTTCGGGAGTTGCGGCATTGCGTGCGGCAATCGCAGCATTGGATGCCGGAGCTACAGTGAGCATCTTTGATGATGCTGGACCAGGAAGTGCTCAGGCTAGAGCTGATGATACAGGAATTGCCGCATCTCTTGCAGAATCAGATTCCAACGAGCATCAACAAGACACCGCTACAGTTGGAATGGGTGTTGAAACCACGGTTTCTAACTCTCGTTGCGCATCATCTGTATCTACTCTTATCGAACTTGAACGATGGGGCCTCAATCTCCGTCGGGATGGATCTGGCGCTCCTGCTTTGAGTTCTCAACCAGGACATCGAACACCACGTGTTGCTACAGTAGGAGATGTTACTGGACGCGAAACCCTTCGAATTCTCGAAGAGCAATGTATGAAGCGAGGAATACCGCGTAAGCATGACTTCCGCCCACTCACTGTGGTGACTGAGAATCAACGAGTCCGTGGCATAGTTATCCTTGATATCCAAACCGGAATTATTGCACCAATCCAAGCTAAATCAGTGATTCTCGCAGGAGATGGGCATGATGGCCTATGGGTGGAAAACGGTTCATCCGGCTCCAAAACCGCTCTAGCATTCCGTTCGGGTGCAATGCTCAGTGGCATGGAATTTGTAGGCTGGCATCCAATGATGATCAAGGATTCAGAAATGTTCCTCTCCCTCGCTCTCCTTGATGCGGGGGCACGTCTGCGTAAAGCGAATGGTGACGATATCGAACTTGTTGGTGGCTTGACTGAGGCATGTAGATCATTGGTCGATGAAGAGTATGTTCTCGATGCACGCTCAGTTCCGAATTCATTACGACCATGGTTCAACACTTCAGCACAACATATCACAGATCGCTTTGGAATTGACCTCTGGTCAACAGTCATCCCACTTACTCCTGCACCTAGATACTCTATCGGCGGTGTTGCTGTTGATGCCGAAGGCCGTGCTTTGATTAGTGAGGATCTCTGGCTTACGGGTCTCTATGCTGCGGGAGCATCAGCAGCGTCAGGCATGCATGGTAGTGACATTCTTGCAGGTAACTGGACTTTGGACGCCCTTCTTAGCGGGGAGAGTGCTGGTACATCTGCAGGTCAGTGGGCTACCTCTGCAAAGCATGGGGGGCGCAATCTCCTGATGGAGGCCGCCTTCAATTCAGAAGCGCAAATCGAAGCCATGAGCGAGGTCAAGGACGGCATGACAGTGGGGGCCGTTACAGCATCCATTCGTCGTACAATGATGGCCCAAATGGGTCTTATCCGTGAAGAAAAAGGCCTCCAATCTGTGCAAACCAAAATCGATGACCTAGCAGCCTCTCCAATTCGTCTTTCAGACGATTCACAAATCATGAATATGGAATTAATCGCAGCTCTAGATGCTAGCCTCATGCTTGATCTGGCTCAAGCGGCGATTTCTGCTGCAAAAGCCCGCAAGGAGTCGTGTGGAGCCCACTATCTCATCTAGATTGATAGCGCACCGGTGCGAAGGTATAGACATGGATCGCAAGGGACGGGACCCCCGAATCAATGCGTTGGAAGAGGATTTTTTCGCATCGGCAAATCATCAACCGTCAAACCATTCGCGTGCACGAGACGATGGGGCGCGTAGACAGCAACATGTTCGTGTAGTATTCCAACACCATCAACGCCCATCTCCTGCCTTTTTGCGCGGTTTCATGAATCCGAGTTATTACAGCGCACCACCCTTGCATCACAAAGGCTCATTTTGGCATTTCTCGCGAAAAGAAATCAACGATCTTACGCTTGCAACGTTAGCATTCGCTCTTGCTTTAGCGTTGATGCGTGTAGGTGGGATGTATGGGATATTAAACAGCGGAGTTTCGCCCTTTGCGTTAATTCTAGAGATGGCAACTTGGGGTACACTCTACATTTTTTCACTAGGTCCAGCCTTTTTGTTGCATGAGATGGCTCACAAGTTCCTTGCACGACATTATGGTTGCTGGGCAGAATTCCGTGCAGATCCGTCTGGATTGAGGATGGGCGTCCTAATTGCAGCTTTACTTGGAATTGTCTTTATGGCCCCTGGAGCAGTGATGGTGGCAGGTAATATCACTAGAGAACAGAATGGAAAGATAGCTTTAGCAGGCCCAATTTCGAATCTTGTTCTATATTCAATTGGTTTTGTGATAGGGGGATTATTACTCGGTTTTAGTGATAGTGCGATTATCGCAGCATTCGTGCAGGCATGGCTTTGGGGCAACTCAATCCTAGCCGCATTCAATATGATACCACTTGGACCACTTGACGGCCTTAAGGTAAAACGCTGGTCTGAACCAGTATTCTGGATATTTTTCGTCGGCACAATCGGTCTTGCTTTTGGTACAATTTCTGGCCAAATAACCCCTTACCTCGGACTAATATCATCTCTAATTTGAGCGATATTACGAATTCCGATTTTAGGTTAGATGGAATACTTTCGTTGATTCAAATAGAGTCACAGCGTTGTCTTCTTCCGGTGGCCGAATCAAATCGTCTACCTTTGAGGTGATGCAATGACAGTGGAAAGAGACGATGTAGATGATGAAGACGATTGTAATGAAGAGGCCCCCGATATCTCAAATTGGGCACCTTCAGATGAACAGAACGAGTATCAGAAGGAGGCGATGTCCGCAGTAGATGATGCGATGAAGCAACTATCACGCCTTCGACGGGTTGCGAACAAACACTACACAGAAGATCATGGTGTAGTCCGCCTCAAGGGCATGGTCTTCGAAGTCGAGAGGTCCAGCCGTAGGACAGATACTGTGATTCGACTGACTCATCATCGAAACATCATAGCTATTGTCACAGATATCGATGGAGAAATATCTTCGTTATCATTTGAAGTGGTTGGTTCTGCAATCATGATTCGACTTCCACCTCCTCGTGTAGTTGAAATCCACGAGGTGAAGCCCAAGGGTGGTTGTTGTTGATTGAAATTCAATCAATCCAGATGTCAAAAAACACCAAAGGGACCTCTATTGATTATGTGTCATAATGCGATGAAAATGATGGACTCCTCGCTCCATTTTCGGGGAATAACGCCCCCTATCATACGATTTTGAGGAAACTCCACGCTGTGTCCCCTCCACGATTTCTTGGTCTTCCATCTCGACTTTGTCTAGATCTCCACCGGCCCCTTTGCCAAGCATTTCTGGATTTCCGACATAGCCGTGGTAAACGATACGAGTTCTATCGACAGAGAGCGGGATTACTTGGTTTACAGATAGCCCCCATGGGTAGAAGTTGAGCATTAGTCCAGGGTAGAACCAGTAGTAGTAGGCTGCCACCTTCTCACCATATTCTGATGAAGTAGCAGGTGGCTCAAAGTGAGGTTCACCTTCTTTTGCAATGCCAATTTGTAGCACTCCACCTTCGAATAATTCGGTTCGATACTCGTTGCTATCTAATACACCATGTAAATCACCATGAACGAATGGTATGTGAAATCCTTCGAGATAATTGTCTACGTAAAGAGCCCAATTCGCTTCAATTTCATACGAACGGAATCGACTTTTGTCATGATTGTAGGAGTCGACATCTAGCCACTCCAGTCGAGATTCTAATTCTGTTATAGCTTCCTTGAGATACCTGTCTCCACCAACCAATTGCAACCCCTTCCATTCAGTGACAGGAAATCTTGGCAAGTCATCGGAAGCAGAGGGAAATCCTTCGACGTCCTGGAACTCTGGCATATTTTTCATACAACCATCCATACCGAATGTTCGGCCGTGATATTTGCATTGTAGAGTATTGCTATTGCTTGACTCAGTGGCTACTAACATCCCTCTATGCGTGCAGACATTGGAGAGACATCTGATCTTGTCTGACTTAGTTAGTATCAGGGCTTCACCAAGCATTTCTTCAATGTCAATTAGTGGAATCACGTTATGCTCGGCGAATTGACTGGAATGGGCTGCAAAGTACCAACAATCTCGCATTTCATCCAGTAGATTGTGAAATGATTCCTTTTCAGTATAGAATCTAGAGGGTAGAGTGTGAGCCTTAGCGATGTCAGGATGAATCAATGGCTCAGACATACCAGTGCCTCAAACAAGCGTATTCAAAACAGGCTTTTCGTCCATATGGAAGAAGGAGTATAGGGCCCACCAAGTAATCATATCAAGGCTATTGACGACGTTCGCGGTGCCGGTATTTTCCTCACCGTAGTCCTTACCAGTGGTGTCCATCCAATCTTCCATTTCTTCGAGCGTGTCACAAGTCTGGTGGTAACACCAGTACCCATCAACAAGCCCCCCAAATCCAATCGTCGTAGTACCAATCGCTTGGAAACTAGCGTGGTCAGATCTTGCAGTAGTATCTTCGTAAACGATAATTTCGGGCCTATCCATTTCTTGCCATGCATCAACTTTCCACGTGTCTTCAGAATGGTCAGTCCCAACGAGAATCCCCATTTGCTCTTCAACACCAAGCGCATCGGAACCAATCCAGTTCGCTAGACCCACCATGCCTGGTTGGTCGACACTGTCATGATTTTCAGAAGGACCAATGTATACGCGCATTGGCCACACTTCCTCATCTTTCGGATATCCATCAGGATCTACTTCTGGTTGGGGGTCGCACCCAGCATCACCTCCGCCGTGTTCGTCACCACATGGTGCACCGCCACCGCCTGGCCAATTGACTCCAGCCATATCGAGATTGATGTAATCGACAATTGTCACATCAGGATTGTCTTCGGTTACGTAGTAATCCGTCCAGTAGGATGATCCACGCTTACCGCCCTCTTCACCAGACCAAAGGCAGAAAACCATTGTTCTACGAGTTGAAAATTCTGCAAGAGCTGCTGCTGTGTCTAACACCATTGAGGTACCTGCGCCGTTATCATAAGCACCAACACGAGTTCCATAACTGCGTTCTCCAGTTATGTGGGGGTCGTGAAGTGCAGGAATGAGACCTACACCATTGACGGGTGGCGCAACATCGAAATGAGCACCGAAAACCATCCATTCATCCGGATATACACTGCCCCATGAATAGCCACAGACATTGTATGATTCAGGATTTTGATTCCCGAAAATATCGGTGAATTCGAATCGATGATCCATTACTTCAAGGCCATAGGATTCGAGCTCTAGATGGAGCCATTGGGCGGCTTCTTCGTAGGCTGGATTACCTTGGCCTGCCCACCTGTCCCAATATCCAGCACGTCCATCCCAACTTACTGGATCAGGGGTATCGTCTGTGAGGAGGACCAGAGTGTTGTAGACATCTCGACCAGATACTAGCCCTGTTGAATGGGAGGCGCCTTGCCCCTTGTCGTATACCGCCATTTCCTGACGAACGATATCAAGCGTCTTTACGATGACACTGCCACCGTCTTCAGCACTTGAATTCACAGTATCAAACGTTGAGTTCCCTTCTGCAGTAACTCGAACTATTGCAGCACTCCCTCCCTCGTTTCCGTTACGTTGAAGCCACGTAGTCCATGACTCATTCATTTCGCGTATTGGCCAGTTTTCTCGACCAATATCCCCAATCATCATGAGAGCAAAATCGATACGTGGTGGAGCAAGAATACGAATCTCGGTTGATTCTCCACTCTCAAGATCAATCACGGTTGAGTTTTGGACTAGGCCAGTCGCAGGGTCTTGAATCAGATATGGGATGAAGACTGACATGTCGTCACTCGAGGTGAATAGAACGTTTTGGAAAACGCCACCTTGCAAGGTTGCCACGCCAACCATCAGATCGTCTACGCCGGGGCCTTCATCGATTTCTCCAAAGCATCCTGCGAGAGGGGATGCGAGCATCAATAGGCACAGCGCCATGGCAGACCCCTTCGCCCTCATCAGACCCGACGGGTCATCGGTGAGCATTCAATCCAGCGGTGAAGTGGCGCCATCAATTCGCCGAGTTGTGAGATTAACGAGAAGATCGCCCAGGCCGTAGAATGCTCCACAGAGGAGGGGGGGATTCCAAGCTGTAAGGGGCGTCCATGGAACTTGTGGGGCCCAAGTCCATGTGCCGAGCCCAGTACCCCATAGCTCCATTGCAAGCGCAAGCCAAGCCATCACAGCGTAGAGCATTGGAGCCGGACCTAAACGCACAAATCCGAACATTAGAGCAAGTAGAAAGAGACCTGACGTGTCAACCCCGTCAAACGCCATCCAAATTGTTAGTGGGATAAAGGGCATCAACGCCCCTGCAGCCACTTTCCTTCCAGTAGGCAGCCGATTTGCAATACGTCGCCCCAGGTCGAATAAGAACCAGTGTCCTACAGGGACATACAAAGGCATCAAGTTTCGTTGATATTCATAGATCAACCATATTTCACTGAAGAATAACTCCATAGGTGTCGCAAAAGCAAGAACAGCCACCATCTCAATACGTTCTTTTCGTTCTCCTTGAATGAAGAGAGCCACGAATAGCCCAATACACCAGAGGTTGACAGGCCATTCAGAAATATATCTTGAGATCGGGAGGCCGATTGCAATTGTAGTGGCGTAGAGAATTTCTCGTCGCACGCCTTCACCACGCTCAGCCGATGAAGAGAGATAGACAAGTCAGACTCCCATCTGCTTGCATAATCTCACTCATAGGGATAAGAATGGGTTCAAAACCGGCCTTTCGAATCCTTTCGATTGTTATTGGAAATCCATCTGAGATGATAATTCGACCATCTTCAAAGGCAATGGTATTCGCAGCATACGCTTCTTCAGCGGGGACCCAAATAACCTCATCAAAACTCTCTAACTGGTCTGGACGAAGGTGCCCTTCGGCTGCGATGATTGTACCATCCCGTGGTACTGAGCATACCGTAGTCAGATGCAACGTCGTCTCGGGGACCTCGATGATTTGTGTAGAAATATTACGTTCAGCAGCAAATTTGGCAAGGAATTCAACTCCATTTTCGTTGGTTCGTGTAGATAACCCAATCAGAATTTTACTGCCTGTGTAGATTACATCTCCACCATCCATCATTGCATCTGGCGGCATTCGGTGAATTTTGAAACTATTAGAGAGGCGTTCAGCAATTGAATCCACTTCACCAGCTCTTGAGGGGTGTCCTGGATTACAGATAACAACAGCATCTTCGAAGATGATGGCAGTATCTTCTACGAAGCAACAATCTGGATGACCTTTGAGAGCATCGAGAATTTCAACTTCAACACCACAAGATCTCAAAGCATCGACATATCCTCTGTGTTGATCCTTGGCAGCAACACTATCCGGCGCCTTCGTTCCAAAATATGTCGACAAGGCATCTTCGTATTCCTCAGATATTTTGCGCACGATAGCGCGCCCCCTCTTTCGATCAAAGACACCCGGCATGGGATTTACCTAATTCACACCCTTTGTCGGAGCCTCTTCATGCTTGCCCGTCAATAGCGAACCGAGTGGCGAGCATGATGCCGGCGCCATACAGTGCTAATGTGGCAATAATCCCAATTCCTAGTGAAGGCCAGAAATCCCAACCTCTTCTGAGAAGTACGGGCATCACGGCGAATAATGCAAGTGCGGGAAGCACAAGATACAGAATACTCTCTGCATAAGCAGCAATATCTTCTGAATTGACACCATCACGGTGGAGCATAATCATTGAGAAGATACTCGATAATGGAAGTGAAATTATCACCGCCCCGAAAACAATCGATCGTTTTGCAACCTCGCTTGCACCAACAATCATTCCACCACTGAACAGGCCCTTTACCAACAATTCAACCCAAGTCATGTAGGGTTGCGTGAGCGCACGGACTGAAAGCATGCCGTCAGAGGGTATCTTCGCCGCCAAGCGGCATCACACTCAACTCTACATCAACTCCCCTTAGTGATGGACCTTCAGTTAGGGTAGCAAAAATTCCGATGTCTGCT
>DAFJ01000005.1 GCA_002497905.1 Euryarchaeota archaeon UBA251 | reverse complement strand
CTGAGGAGCATCCTCATCACATTCTTGATTGCCTGCTGTTTCCATGCAATCCCAATCCGGATCAGAAGAGAAGTTTTGCAAAGTATTCCAAGGGTCATCATCATCCAACCTCATCTCGAGGGCATATTCCCCGAATCCGGTCCGATCTCCACTGACATCAACCACGCCATCCAGAGAGGTAATACCAGTTGGAGTATCCAATGTCACTCCATATCGGCCATACAAAAAGTCGAAGAATACCGGAATTTCATTACTGGCCCCTGTTGAGTTCAAGCCCTTCAGGGATAAGCGCATGAAGACTACTGGATCATTGTCACTATGGATGTCGTCTGGAATAGGAATCGTGAGGAAGAATATCCCATCAGATTGAATCGGGACAGTCCCATTTGGATTTTCAAGAAATGTCCACCTTGCGCTGCTCTCGCTCTTCGATAACTCATCTATTCTCTGAAAGAAAATCTCGTAAGATACCTGAGCAGTGTCATTATTTGCCAATGTTGTCAGATTCCCACGCAAACCTGCATTTGTGCCCGCAATCAGATAATCAGAACCATCATTATAATTCTGAAGAATCATCCACCCTTCTGCACGAGTGCTTGGACCATCAATCCACATTGTTGCATCGACCATTCCGAATCCATACTTCTCGTTCCAAACAGAACTCAAATCAGGATGTGTAACAGCACCCTTCTGCTCAGAATTGTCTTCTAGCATCTCACGAACTTTCGCGGGATCTCTATCGCCAACACCGGCAGCTGTTGCATCCAACGAGGGATACTTCTGCAGCATGATTGCAACCATCCCGGCTACGTGAGGAGTAGCCATACTCGTTCCATCTAGGCTCTGATATTCATTGTCTGCAAGTTCGGAGTCTCCTATTGGTACTGGACTCGGTTCTGCCCATCGAGGTGCCATAATTCCGGACCCAGGAGCAGTAACGGTTGGTTTGAGTTCGTCCCATTCATCATCATCACCATCGTCATCTCGAGGCCCCCAGTTCGAATATCCTGCAATATCATCGTCAGACCGATCTGTCGTATCTCTGTCATCAATGGCGCCAACTGCGATTGCATGATCTGCAGATGCAGGAGAAGGTACTCGCTTCTGGCCATCATTACCCATTGCAGCTATCACTACAATGCCTTCATCATGAGCCCTGTTTGACATTACAGCACTGATTCCACTGCCATTATCTCCGGTGTCGTCTTGATTAACAGGATTCCCAAAAGCACCGAGTGACATAGAGATAATCTGGATACCTTGCGCAGAATTGTTTGAAAGTGGGCTGGTGGAATCTCCGCCCCAATTCGTTCTCGCATTGTTAATTGCCCACTGAATTCCTAATGAGGTAGAATCGCTGTTTGTACCGCCAGTTCCTGTCAAGACCTTGACATCGACGAGATACGCACCAGGTGCTGTGCCAACATATTGCCGTTCAGAACCCCCAGTGCCTAGAGCGGTACCTGCAACATGAGTCCCATGCCCATTCTCATCATCGGGGTCCTCACAATCTTGACGATTAGGGTCTGCCCCAAACTGAGTTGCATCGAACCCACAAACGAATTTGGGATCCGCATAATTAGAGGCATCAGAATCAGGGTCATCGTTAACATCATCAAAATCATTCAAAGAACGATGCTCGTTGTCAACACCTGTGTCGAGAATCGCAATGACAACCCCATCCCCTCTCAATGAAGGATCCATCTCGTGAGCACGGGGGATACCAGATTCATCGGCTCGTACATTAGTGGTTGGAACGCTCTTATCCAACATTGGAACCATGACATTCTGCTGTTCAACAACGACCACTCCATCCAAACTCCAGACATCGAGTAGAGCACTAACTGGCACTTTGTCCACGGTTACTCGATCCACAGAATCAAAGACAAACAATCGTGATCCTTGATCCTGACCGACCCATCCATGAGAATACAGGAGTTCCTCGAGAAGTATCACATCAGATTCACTTGGGTGCCACGCATAGTCAACCACAATTGCAACCGTCTTACGACCATCTGGCCCCATGATAGCGGTAGGCGATACTGACTCATATTCACCAACAATAATCCGTTGAAGGCGATCATCCATCCCATTCCAATCTTGGTCTGGGCCGTAAGCATACCACCAACCATGTTCCTCGACTGGCATCAAACGATCTTCTGGTAAACTCTCATGAGAACGATCCTTCAGTGGGCAGACCAGCTCGCCGCACATGAGTGGAGGGATTCCTTCGATAATTTTCGCCTGCAGTGTTGAAGCAGTTGTTGTAGGGCCAGAATCAACCTGTTGAAGCGTTAGGTCTGTGGCCTGAGACGCAGATGAAAACAGAAAGAGGGCAACGATGAGAAGATGGCAGACCTTCAATTGAACGACCTCCGTCGAATCCGAAGGAGGATGGTCCGCACTATAAGCCCCCCCTGCTGGAGTTTCATACTCAGCACGGTGTGGAACTTTCCGCCTTCGGCGGAATTACAGAGTCAATCCGTGGGCCAGTCAAGGTGAGAGGAACGGCTTGTACAGAATAAACGAGCATGTCCATCGGTCTTCACATCAATTCTCGACCCACATACTGGACATGCAGATTGCTCAGCGAGTTCTTCTAACCAAGCAAGACGAGTTTCTGGTTCATCGCCTTCTGCAAAAAGACATTTCATTACTCGCTCCGAACCATCATCGAGAGGGAACTCAGCGCCAATCCATGGATGTCCTGATTCTTCTGAAATAGAGGGTACTGTCCCAAGGTTGCCAACTCCCATAGCATATGGATCACCCGAATCATCATCCAATGAAGAGGGGGCTCCACGTGCCACAAAACGAGCTACTGCAAAGCATAGAAAGAAGCCACCAATGTGGGCAAGATGAGCGACGTTTCCGCCACCCATTCGACCAGCATCAATTGAGTAGACATAGTATATCTCGAAGCCAAGGCGGAACAGGGCAATCAGTCCGATAGGCCAAGCACGGATTAGGAATATCAATGGGAAGACGACCTTATCATTTGGCCAACAAACCATGTATCCTCCAAGTAAACCAAAACAGGCTCCTGAAGCACCCAATGCAGGCGTGGTACTGTCAGGATGAGTTAGCCACCAAGCAATATTCCCACCGAGTATGCCAAGAATGTAGAGGGTCATCCAACGTCGAGCTCCTAGTCGACCTTCAAGCGGGATTCCAATTAGAGCCACGACGAGAATATTGCCAAGAACATGCATTGCCCCCCCATGCAACCAACCAGCAAACAAGAGCCGATGGATATGACTCGGATCCAGTACCCATGCGGGAATTAATGCACCAAAATAGACCGGATCGAAATCGGAACCGATGACAGATCCGATTAAGGCATGGAGGAATTGGAGAACTGCAACGAGCATCAGAGAAATGACTGTGGCCAGTGATACTGGAGTTCTGTTGACTCGGGCAGCAATGTAGGGGGAAATTGCTGCTACACAAAAAAGAAGAAGCCAGAGATACTCAAAACCCGATAATTGGGAGAAGGTCACGGGAATCATGTGGCTCTCCATTCGAATGTGACCTTATCTTGTGCATGGACCCTTCGTCCAATCTACCTTCCGTGAGGCTCAAGGGTGGGGCCACGGTCGCAGACCATGGACGATGCACCTCTACTTGCTCTGGAGAGGGCTACTGTCCTGAGAGGGCGCCTCACAATACTAGAGGAATTTGACTTCAAACTACATCCGGGGGAAAGATGCACCGTCATCGGTCCAAATGGAAGTGGGAAATCCACACTATTGCGTTCTCTTGCTGGACTCCTGCCTCTAAGATCGGGGGTCCTGTTTCACGGTAATCGAAGCATTCGTGACCAAGATGGACGGCACGCCTTCCAGACTGAACAGATTGGTTGGTGTCCCCAGTCTGCAGGAACCACTCCATCTGCCACACCTCTCGAACATCTCCAAACTACCTTGCAGATGCATGGAGCAAAAATGGAGGAGGAGGAACTTATCGCGGTGTTGAATCATTGGGGGCTAGATCATCGACGACACGACCGAATTGCTTGGTTATCCGGAGGTCTGCGACGACGGTTGGAAGTAGCCTCGGCATTCATAGTTGCTGAAACCTCTACATCACCAGTACCTGTTCTTCTCGATGAACCGTCAGAAGGATTGGATGAGCCAGGTGTTGAAATCCTTCTCAACAAGATTCAGGATACTGTCAATTCAGGACATTCGGTCATAGTTGCAACCCACGACCCACGACTTATCTCCGCATCCGAAGAAGCAGAAAAAGTCGATGCGAATGGGATGGAAATCCTACGAAGTGAACGAAATCATACTGAATTGACTGCAAGGATATGCAAGGCTTCAAACACGTATCCTGGTGGTATGTTCAGATGGAATTTACGGCTTGATTTGAGAGAGCTCTCTACTCCAGCAGCACGATGGTTACCTGGCCTCATCGCCTTTGGAATTCTAATTGGAGCCGGACTTGAACAAGCAGACATTCCATTCCTAGGCAAGGCCGCTCTCGCGCTCTCGCCTGCCATGATTTCGGCGATGATACGTCCATCTCTGATGGATCGATTAAGCGATAGAGAGATGGGTAGTATATGGGCGACTAGCCTCCAAGGGAGCCTCCCATTCCATGTCACATTCGCAAGTATGAGCGTAGTTCCGGCAATCCTCGCAATAATCGGCCTAGTGATGTTCCTGCCAACTCCTGATTCGTCTGACGCATGGATTCAAACAATTCTGATTATCGGACTCCTCGTCGATATCCCCTGTGCTGCAGGGCTAATCCACTATCGCTTTGGTCAAGGCCGACGTCCAGCTCTGATGATACTGCTATTGACACCCTTTGCGTGGATTCTGCTAACGATGTGTAGCGTCCTCGATGCAATCTATTTGGAAGCATATGCAGAAGCGTGGACTGGTATTGCAGTATCCTATGCGAGTGTTGTCGGTCTCTTCTTACTAGCTTGGGCTCTATCTGAATAAGGTATGGCCACACACGATGTTTCAAGCGCCCATATGGGTTGAGCAATGTATGAGTGCCGCAGATAGGGCGATTCCTTGGCTCATTGGAATCGGTTCTCTTGGCCTCCTCGTTACTGTCTACTTGGCCTTGGTTGAAGCCCCCGCCATGGGAGAAAATGCTGGATTCACCGCGCCAGAAGCGTACAGAATCCTATTCATTCATGTTCCCTTTGCATGGGTATCATTCACAGGATTTGCTCTACTATTCGGAGGGTCACTCGCATGGTATCTACGCAGATCTGAAGCCGGATGGAGATTGGGTGTGACTGGAGCCCGACTTGGCCTCCTCTATTCGTTAGGCGTCCTCATCTCTGGCCCAATCTGGGGAGCCGCTGAATGGGGCACACCATGGGACTTTGCAGATGTCAGGCTCAACACATTCGCCGTACTCGCGGGAGTTGCTCTGTTCGTAGCCCTTGGCGAACGAAATAGCGAAGATACAGCCGAAATACGAGACTCGCTGTCAGCAGTTGGTATCTTTGGATTCGGACTCGTGCCCCTAACCTACATGGCAACTAGATGGTGGCAAGAACGGCATCCAGGGCCAGTTCTCGGCGGCGGCGAAGATAGTGGGATTGACCCTTTCATCCTCCAAATCTGGTTAATCGGCGCAGCATCGATGCAAATCCTATTCATCGGCCAGACCTTGATGACCATGCGCCTACTGCGCATGGAAAACGAGGTTGAGAAAATGCTCACAATGTTGGAGGCGTAAATATGGATGATATGCTCGCTCTTGCACTTGCTTATGGACTACTCATCGCACTCCTTCTCGGACATTCCATTCTAACCGCTCTACGGATGAAGGACCTCGATGCAAGGCTCGAAGCCGCAGTCGAGTCCATGGAGAGTGCTAGTAAGGTGCGCGAAGGCTCAGATTTGAGCGAAGAATGACCGGTCGCTTGAATACGAGAGCCCCGACGACGAGTTTGAGGTTGGACCATGGACCAGAGCGGCGCTTTCTGCATCGTCTGTGCATCTCCACCGCCCCTCACCACTGAACGGTTGTGCGAAGATTGCTTTCGAAAACGGAACCATCTATCCGATCTCCCAGAACGAATCCAGCAGACACGGTGCCCCAGTTGCCTAAAAATCCAGGTCGAGGGACGCTTCTCTCGCGTCTCCGAGGAGGACCTAATGCAACAGAGAGTTGTCGAGGCACTACGTGTCCATCCTGAGGCTACAGATATTGAGATGGACTTGCATGCTGAACCAATCGATGACAGGACAACCCGATTGAACTTGGAACTGAAAGGAACCATTCAGGGATTCACCTTCGAATCCCTACACGAAACCTTGCTCCAGACGTCCAATGGGGTATGCTTGCCATGCACACGAAAGGCGGGAGCCTACTTTGAAGGTACCATGCAACTGAGATCCGCTGGCCGCCGCCTCGATGAGGGAGAGATTGCAGATTTACGGGCAAGCCTTGACACCATGTTGGAGGAAATAGGAGACGAACCGATGTTCTTCATCACCAACGAGGGGCCCGTCAAGGGTGGATGGGACATGCAGGTCGGTTCCAAAGCAATGGCACGCATGTGGGCAAAACGCTTAGTCGCATCCCATGGGGGACGTATCAAGGAAACATCCTCCGTAGTTGGTCACAAAGACGGAGTCGACGTTACCCGGTTGACTGTACTCTATCGAAAACCAGCCTACGCTCTGGGCGACGTCATTGGATTTGATGGGAGAAAATGGAGAGTAGATACGTGGACAAAAGATGGCCCTATTCTGAAGGCTCTTGACAATCTAGAACGAACTGGTACAACCTGGAGGTCCTTGGAAAAATGCACGGTATTATCGCGTATGCAAGAGCATCACATAGTGGAAATACTTCGCAAGGATGAATCAGCCTTCGACTTCATGGATCCTCACGACTACAGCATGCGTACCGTAGGAAATCCCTACGATATGGAAGCCGATGCAACCAATGTTCGCATCTGTTTGATAGACGGCGAATGGCAGTCACTACCCAGAGTCCGAGTGGATGGAGTGTGATTAGGTTGAACGAGGACGCTCAAATCATGCAACAAATCGAAAATTTGGACCCATCC
>DAFJ01000052.1:22129-56271 GCA_002497905.1 Euryarchaeota archaeon UBA251 | reverse complement strand
CACTCGGATTATCCGAGGAGAAGTCCCAGCGCACATCATTGCTCGGAGTGAATATTGGGTTGCATTCCTCGATATCTACCCCCGCCGCCCAGGCCATACTCTCGTCGTTCCTATTGAACCAGTAAGCCATCTACGTGAACTGAGCGCGGAATCAAGAAGGCATCTTTTGGATGGCGTAATTGAAGCCCAACACATCCTCTCAAAGCGATTTGAAACGGATGATTTCCTCGTCGGTATTCATGACGGATCTACTGCAGGACAAGAAGTTCCCCATGTGCATATCCATGTAATCCCTCGGACTTTGGATGATGGGGGGCTCACTCTCCTTTCCTGTTGGCCACATGCTCCAGCACCTGGTGGCACACCTGACTTCGAAGAATTACGAAAGATGGCAGATTCTTTGGAATATTGAGGTTGAATTATGTCTACACCAAGTGGTTTGGATATTGAACGGTCTTCAGCCGCTTATGACCCAGAGGTCGCCACTTCAGCATCATCTCGGCGCCTAAATCAGCGGGGACTAGATAGAGTTCGATGGAGGCATGATGGAAATCATCCAGGGATTCCATGGGCTTGGAAAGCCCTCCGAGGTATGCTTCGCCTTTCCTGGTTCACCCAATTTCGAAATAGAGAGATTAGTGGTGCAGATACAATCGATCCAGATCGTGGCTTGGTTGCTCTTGCCTGGCATACAGCCGGCTTGGTTGATCCCATGGCCATCGTTCAGTCTTGTGAAAAGCGATTCATCATGGTTGGACGCCACGATTTGATGACCCGCCCAATTATCGGTCGTTGGGCTCGATCAATTGGGTCTCAACCAGTTTTGAGGCAACGTGAAATCGATGAAGGAACAACGGATGCAACATTCGCTCGCGAGATCAACCATCGTAGTTTGTTGACAGTGGCCCATACAATATCAGGAGGACATGGTTGTGTGATTATGCCGGAAGGAACAAGCCAAATCAATCCGAGGATGATGCCATTGAGATCTGGCCCCATGCGTATCGCTCTCAATGCAGCGGCTGCCGCACAAGCAAGAAACCGCCCCCTTCCTTCTATTCGCCCAGTGGGGCTCCACTTCCGAGAGGCATGGAAGTTTAGGACAGATTGTTATGTTGAGTTTGGTCAAGAGATTCCAATCGACGATATCGTAGATGAAGAAGTCGTGGACTCTCTTCTTGATGGTAAATGGAAAGAACCGGATTTTGATTCAGTCAATACCTTACGAAATAGAATCAAGGAATCACTCGATATCTTAACTCCAGATGCAGATGATTGGGATGAATTCCATTCTTGGTCGGTGATTTCTCACATAGAAGCAGATGCTGAAAAGAGTCCGCATGCGAGTTGGTCAAGTGAAGTACATGGTATTCGTTCAGTTCGCGATCGTATTCGTTCAGGTGAACTTGACTCCGAAATCATGGAACCCGCTTCTCGAATTCAGAGCAGTCTGAAATCGTTCTCTCTTGATCCACGTTCTATCAGTTCTGAAGGGGTCCGCCCATCTTCTCCAATGACTTGGCTCGGTGTAATTTGGGGGCTTTCTCTCATGCTTTTGAGCGCGCCTTTGGCAGTATTCACTTTACCTCAGGCATTACTTGCATGGTATATTGGCAACAATTCTGATGAAGGATTGGATGCGCGGAGCACCTTCCATATTTTGGCCGTTACTTTCTCCCCGGTTCTGATTTGGCCATACCTTGGATTTGCAGCTGTTGCAGGTTTTTTGACAGCCTATACAAATTTCATCATATGGCAGATTGTTGTAGTATCAATCATTTGTAGCATCGTTTTCATGCCCCTTTTTCACATTGCGAACTTAATTTTCCTTAGAGGATACGACTCCTTCTTTGACTTCTTTACCTTTCTCTCCCAATCACGATTTAGACGAAGTATTGAGGGAAGTAGAGTAAAGGATGATGTGAATACAATACTCGCATTCCTGAAATAGGTCAAGGGGAAGGCGAGGTCATGGATGCAAAGGAAGCCATCAACCTCATCGAACACTGGCTTACAGAGGAAGGCCTCCAAAGCAAGACCCTGTCTGATGCACGTGCACAAAAACACCTCCATGTTCGTTACCCACCATCTAGAAATGGTCACTTGTTCAACATAGTAATTCCAAAGGGAAGAAACCTCGTAATCATTGGTTCAGTAACTCGAGTAGATGCAGCTCAGCAAGATGAGATGACATCTCATGCAGAAGCGGATCCAGTTGGTTGGGAGGAATGGTTGCATAGTACACGCCTATCCTTAATCAGGGGACAGTTTGACTGGACAATTCATGTTGGCAAGAATGAAACACCTCAATCCGGCCCTCTCCAAGCGTTCAACATATCTCGCCCAATCTGGTTTGATGGGCTCAATCAACATCGTTTTCTTGACACTCTTCGAAGGATTTGGCTTAGCAAATTAGGCGTTATCCACGAAATCCGTTTTGCATATGGTCAAGGCTCAGGAAACCCTGGGCCTGTGGATGATTGGACTAAATCAAACCAGGCCTCAGACGGCCCAACACCGCCAGAGGTTGAGTTTCAGGACGGATTGAGTTTTGGCTCTTCGTTCGATGTTGATGAATGGGCATAGTATATCGTGACCCGAAGTGGTTTCGCTTAAGTAGTGGTGGACACGGTATCCAAGTGTTCAACGGTAGGTGTGCCAAGATGACTTACAGAGCAAAAACAAACAGCATTCTCCTGACAATTCTCATGGTCCTTAGCACGACTCTGATTCTCCCATCCGAAGAGGTCGAAGCCGCAGAGGTCGTAATTACTGAAGCAGTCCGCGTCGTCGACGGTGGTCCGATGAACGAACGAATGGTATCTATGGCGGCAGACAGTGAAGGAAACATACACTTCGTTTGGAGCCGAAATACACAACATCTCTACTACACTATGCTTGACCCTCGAGCAGATGTTGATGGCGATGGACAGGCAGACCCTGTCATCGATGTGACACAGATTTCGAATCCTGGAACGCACCGTGCTTGGCATCCAGACATTGCAGTTGATTCAATGGATAGAGTTCATGTTACTTGGACAGATAAGTCTAGTCAACACGCAATCAAGTACACAGTCCTTGATCCGAACCTTCACCCACGTGACGGAAGTCAAGCCGATGATACGGTAATCTCTGTTGTCAATGACATGATTGTAAGCCAACGCCAACAGAATCGTGATTGGCCAGCCATCGCTGTCGATTCACAAGATAATGCTCACATCGTTTGGGAGGATTCCTTCGATCCTCTCGAGAAGTTCTACTTCCAGCCTCAAATTTACTACTCAATGATTGAATTCGATGGTTCAGTAGGTACTACTGCTATTGACGACTCTATGCTTACACCAGTCATTGGTCACAAAGGCCATCCAGATATTGCTGTAGACGCTGATGATTACGTGCAGGTTGTCTGGGATGACACACGCGGCGGCAAGGTGGAAATGGTTGTTCCAATCGATACCTCTGGCTCTATGTATTCAGAGTGGGCTGATGTTTGCACTGTGTTTTATGGTGGAAGTTTCAGCAGTGGAGGATATTTCCGTGGTATTAAGCCGATGTTAGAAGATGCGAACATCACTGTTTACGAAACGATTTACGCTATTCTTGGATACAGCATTCCAAACGCAGGCACAGGTCAATCTTGCTCGACAGCATACCAGACTGGTGGAAGTGGTTCTCAAGGCCCTCGCGCAACCCATCTTGGTCAAACTCCTAGTGACGACTCCGGCGGTATTCGCAAGCTCCAGAACTTCATTTTCAATGGAGCATCAGTGACAGGATCTTCTGGTGAGGATTGGGGCCCCTCGTCAACTTGGGCCTGCCTTTCATGGAAGGATGCAGGTGGTAACGTACCTGGAAACCCCCCTACTGCTGCGGACCATAAGTGGAATCCAAATGCGACCAAGATTGTCATCCCAATTTCCGACGAGGGCCCGCGGAACGGCGACCCGGCTCAGCAATCTGATGATACACAAAGTATCAACGAGGCTCACGACGCTTGCGTCCGAGCGGGAGTTGTGCCTGTACCCATGGCTGGTAGCACTTGGGGCGGCGGAACACAGATTCAATCTCACATGTCAGATCTTGCGAATTGCCCGAATGGCGTGGTGAACACTAACCCACGAATTTGCCCAGGTTCGACGGTTCGAAATACAGATGCGGGTGGAGAAGTATACAATTTCCCAGCATCTGGAGGCGGCGGTCAACAGATGCAACTCTTAGTCGAAGCAATGGTGTATCTTGCAACAAACAACTCTCGTGAAATTTTCATGACGGTTCTTGCTCCACACGCGATTCTAGACAACCCCTCTCCAGGGTGGCAAAAGGGCGATCCAGCAACTACCACCACAAGCAGTGCATACACTGAGGACGTTGGTCCAGCAATGGATTCTCAAGGATACGGCCACTTCGTCGTTGTGAACGACACCCGTGTAACCCTTGATGACGCTTTCAGCTTCCATCCAGCTATTGCTATCGATAGTCAGGGTAACACCCACATTGCATGGATGGACGGCCGTGGTTACGGTTTCGAAAAGAATGTGAATTACGAGGTCCTCTACACACGTCTTCGCCTTCGTGGCGCTGCAGAATGGAATGGTGTTGAAGGCGGACTCCCATCCTATGGGATCAAGCAAATCGTCGATACACGGATTTCAGATTACGAAGGGCCTGCAGGCATCCAGCAAGGGAACCCATTCGCTCCATCGTCCTACATGCCAGCAATCTTGACCGATGCTCGTGATAATATCCACATTACGTGGTTGGAAAACAGTAACTCATCTCAGGGCGAGGCCATCATGTACGCTCGCCTCAATCATACGAATGATAAGCCAGCATGGCCACTGAATTCAATCGCAGCATCTGTTCTCGATCCATGGGAGCCCACTGAAGTTACAACATGGAACTCGGATAAGTTAGGCCCAAATTCAGGCAATGCCCCTGAGCTAAGTCAACCCCCTGCGTTTGCAAATGATTTGGGAAGCGGCGCCCACATTGCTTGGTCAGATACGAACAAATGCAATGATGAGTCGAATTCCAACACATACACACTGTGCTATGTTCACGTTCTAACAGGGCAAGTCGAGGTTGGATTGCAAGAGGGAGAGACATTCTACCACGTTATCGAACCTGGCGAGGATACGATGTACAATCTCAGCGTTAACAATACAACTCCTGGCCCACCCGAACTCGTTGCCGATACGTTTTCTCTGAACCTTACAGGTGTTCCATTGAACTGGTCTGCAACAGTTTACTTCTCCAGCAATCACACAACAATCTTCCCAGATACGCCAATCCATCTTCTTGGAGGTGAGCGTGTTGAGGTCTACATGCGCGTAATTGCACCGTCCATCTATCAAGCCGATGGGGACGAGGTTGCAAACATCATTGTCTCTGCAGTGTCCTACAAAGATCCAGCAATTCGAAGTGATCGTTTGACGAGCACACTGATGGACGTTGTACACGGTATTCAGTTAGATACAAGCCATACACAGAGTGATGTGGAACAAGGTGGAACAGCAATTTTCTCAATTACAATCACGAATACAGGAAACGTCTACGACACCTTCCAATTCTATGATCCGAATAGCCTTGAAGGCCAGCAAGAATGGCTCTTACCTTATGGTTGGGGCGTCAAGTTCCCGTTGAGTATTTCACTTGAGCCGGGAGCTTCAGTCACGAAGAATCTCGAAGTGAACATCCCTACGACACAGGAACCAGGAACATGGGTTATTTTCGTTAAGGGCTGGTCTATGGGTGAACCGGTTAAATCTGTAGAAAAGGGCACATACGATATCCTTGAACTTTGGATTAACGTATCGATTCGTTCAACAGGAAACATTGTCTTCGAGATCTTCGATACCTCTGAGGAGGTGCTTCCTGGTGAATGTGCAGAGTACGTAATCAAGGTCACGAAATTCTTCGCACCAGGATATCTAATCTTCACTCTTCCAGGCGGGCCAGATGAACGCAACACTTCGATTCCAATTGAGATTTGGCGTCAGGACCACTGGACAGTAACCCTCGATTTCCTCAATGCTCCAGATTATGATGAAAACACAAGATATGAACCGGGCATTGCAAGATATTGGGATCAGACAGAACGTCCGTATGAGGTGACTGCGGAGGTATGTGCACCGTATCTAGCAGATGCCGGACTTGGCCCTGCAGTGAAGGTCAAGGCATATCTACAGGGCTCACCAAAGGTCTCTGATGAGGTAATTCTCTCGACTATGGTGAAGCACGTGTACGATCTTGATGCGAACACAGAATCTCTAGAGAATGACATGAATCCTGGTGAGACATGGGCAGTACCAATCAACATCAGAAACGACGGTAATGGACCGGATCGCTATGATATGCGTGTGACTGAGATTGCAGATTCACAAGGACTCGCTCAGCCATGGGATGTCGAAATCTTCCGATCGGATATGAGTGAATTAGTGCGTGATAGCAACCAGACAGTCATGGTTCATGTGAATGCTCCTGCAGAAGTTGCAGCAGGCGATTACCAAATCACCCTCTCAATATTCTCTGAAGAGGCATTTGATGGAACCCGTCTTCGAGACATCATTCCATTGACTGTGACAATCAATGAGTTCCATGATATACAACTTTCACTCGATCCATTCGTTGAGAGCGCAGTCAAAACTACGGCGCCAGGGCGAACAGTCCGATTTATCCTTAATCTGACAAATAATGGAAACGTACCAGATATCCCAACTCTTCATAATCACACAAAGAAGGGCGATGGAGTATGGGACCCTACACCCGGATTGAATGCTCTGGCTGGTTGGGCGTCGAGTGATGGAACAGCTCAGGCAGTCGAGTTCGCAATCCTAGATGGTTTTGAGACAGAGTATCCAATCGAATTGTCCTGTCTCACAATTGCAAGTGGAGAAACTCCACCAGTATACGAGTGCTACTATGATGAGTTCACTGGAACTTGGAACTTCCCACCGATGCCAGCTTACACCACAATCCAGATTGTAGCAATCATCAATGTTGGTAGTGACGCAGCACTTGGTGACCAATCAATGGGAATCAAAGCACTCTCTGAATTTGGCGATTCCTTTGATGGTGGCGATCATGACGAGACCCCTGAATGGGCGGATTCCTGCTCTATCGATTCGGATGAAGATGGCTTGCCGGACAATGATATTGGTTGTGACACCAATGAACAAATCATCCATCTCCGCCTTCGAGCACCAGATCTGATATTTGTCGGCGACCCATCTATTGGAGACACGAGTAAGGAGGTTGGTGAGATGATTCCAGTAACTGTTCAGATTCAGAATATTGGAAATGTCCATGCTACAGACGTCAACATCATTCTTTGTGTAGGTGAAGTTGATGATATCAAGGCAGAGGGATGTAGTGAGGAGAACATTGTCTATCGACGAGTTATCGGTGCTTTGATGCCAACTAGTCCAGATGCAAGTAGCGAGGCTCCTGCAATTACACTGCTTTATCCAGTGACTGCTGGCAGTGACCACGTAGTTGTAGTCATTGATCCTGAACAGACAATTGTTGAAAGCAGTGATGACAACAATTACCTCGATATCCAAGAAGATCTTCAATCTGAGAATCCGGTTATGGACGTGGCTCTTGTTGTTATTAGCAAATGGTCCGTTCCAACCATCATTATGGGTGCCACGGCTGCCTTGATTGGCGTAGCTGGCCTCATGATGATATCACGTCGTAAGGAAGCCTTGGATCGCGTTGCAGAGCAGAGCAGCATTCTCCAAAGTGCAGATGAAGATGCACGCTTTTGATGGCAACGTATCCACTTAATGTGATACTGAGTTAGAAGAGCGTTAGCGTTGTACTAACCACCAAGGTAGGGGTGTGTTGTTAGTTACTGGAAGAAACGTCTCACTATCCATCATTCCAATTCGTGGGATGATGCCACTCATCATAGCTTCCATATTTAGCCCCATTGGAGCCATGGCTACTGCCATTGCATCTAGGTCAAAGGGACGTCGAGGATCTTCGAGCATTGTGTGAACGATAGAACGTTCTTGGTAGTCTTCGAATTCACCTTCGACCGATCTTGAGACGCGCTTCATCACATGCTGATGGAGGGCAACTAGTGCATTTCTCTGGTCATCTAAACGGTCCAACATTTCTTGGATATGAGTAATACATTCTGCAGCCTCTGAAATAGCAAGTCTTCGCCTACCACCAATATGCGTCGCGATTTGAATTGCAGTATCAGGGAGTCCGTGGATATTGGAAATATTCAATGGACCACCACGTGGTAATTGTGAATGTTTTGTTCTGAATAAATCAGGTCCAAGATCCATTCTCAGGCTGAAGGATTGTTTTACGCTGTAAATTCGCTTCGGAGGCCCACCTTTCTCAGAAGCTACTTTCTCGGAATTAACGAACCCCGCTCCCTCAAGCACATTGAGATGTTTGACTACAGCTTGTTGACTTACATCAAGTTGTGATGCGAGTTGCCAACCGTAGTGAGGTTCACGAACGAGACGCTTGAGGATCTCTCTCCGTGTATCGTTACTGAGGATGTCGAGCGCGGCTTCGAATCCAATCATCGCTCCCCAACCTATGGTTGTGTAGTGGAAGGACTAGTAAAAACTCGATGCTATGTTGTAGATACCTCAACCAGTATCCCAGGATTTCCAATCTTCGTCATCTAATTCGGTTACCGGAGCCTCTCTGGATTTACGTTCGAGGGATTTTTCTATGTCTGGGACAATGGTATTTACTCGCTGACTATTGGTGAAAGGCGGCGGTATTTCCTTTACTTGCTTAACCCCCTTCGCTTCTTCAGGTTTCATCACTCCTTGTCGTATCAAGAATAATTCATCAGTGGTTGGAATTGTGTTCTGAGGCATCGTCATTATTGGATTTCCAAGGTTTTGTTGCTGCTTTTTTCGGGTTAAGAGTTGTATAATTCCTGCGATTGGAAGTAGCAACATACCGAAGCAACAAGAAAAGGAAGCAATCAAGAGAACAGGCTCTCGGGTTGCAGCAAGATCACCTTCGTGATCATCAACAATATACAACTTGGATGTGCTATTGAGATTTTCAAAAGTAAACGTCCCGGTTTTTTCATTTGAGTATGTGGCAATTGTGTCATAGACGACAGTACCACTTTCCCCAGTTCTTGGCGGATGCATCCACGTAGGCACATCAAGAATCATCTCATTTCCTTCTGAATTAACGATTTTCAAATCATTTTCTAATGCATCATCTCCGACATTATCGACGATTCGTAAGAGTGTATACGTCCTTCCAGATTGTAATTCTAGATCTAGAGAGTCACCTGCATCAACGATACCGATGTTCAGTTTTTCTGGATCTAGGATATCCTCTACAGCATCCATGGAAGTTACAAATGCGAATAAGGAAATTGTGAGTAGACCTGCCGCTACGATTGTGACCAAGCGAGCCCAGGATCGACCTGTCTTCTCCGCCATGTTATCCAACCGAGGGGGTTTCTCTTGAGTTCTCGTCTTGATTCGGGCTACTTCAGATGCTCAAACCATATTCTGCAAGTTTTTCTGGGAGGTAGGTATCAGTGACGAAATCAAGACCATATTTTGCAAGTGCCTGCTGTTCAGCCTTCTTACCTTCATCGAGCATCATATTGATTTGATCTTGCCATTCAGAAGTTGCAAATCGTGGATCGGTCAATTCAGCCTTCAATGCTTCAATGTCTTTCGGTGTGAGTTTGTCTGAAGGAAGGTCATATGCTAGGATATCGTCGGCAGTGATTCCAAGATAAGTGGAACTAGGAGTTGCAAGATATTCTGAGATGTGCGCGGTTTTAATTGCACCATAAGCAATACTAGCAAAAATTCTGAATGACCAAGGATCACAGTCAGCAAAGACCATTACAGGTTTACCCCATGTTTCAGACATACGCTTGATCATTCTACGAGTTGATCTAGCAGGCTGTCCCTTTAGGTGGATTAATGCACAACGAGCTGCCTCATCGAATCCATTCTCAACTAGTCGATCGAACATACCACCGGTTTCGATAGCCATGATGAAATCGATGTCTTGATCAATGAGTCGAATTTTCTCAGGTTCGACATTGTAAGGTAGCCCATATCCGGAATCGCCCACATCGTCCCTGCAATTGATACGCATCCAATCTCCACGACGATTACGTTCTTCGATAGTTACGTTACCAATCATCCTTGCCCCATCTTCTTCTGGCCTGAGTTTGAAGTCTTCTCGCATACAACGTGTGACGATTTCGAGATCTTCGGCGATATTGTTACTTTCATTTTGAGTTCCGAATTTACCCAAACCCCATCCTTCTGAGATGTAGTACATCTCCCTTAGTGTAGATGATTTTGCAGTGTCAATCATTTCCTCTATGAAATCGATTACGTGTAGCGCACGTAGCAGTTGCCGAGCGGAACCAAGGCTCGTCGCATCACGAATAGTCTGTTTTTTTCCGTATTTGTAAACGCCTAATTTCTTGTTAAATTCTATATTCGTCTTTGAACGAACTGGTAAGGTCATGGTGGGAGGTTGACCTTTCAGCATCTTGTCATGCATTTCGGCAGCAACTTGATTCAGACTCTCAATAACTTCCTCTCTGGATTTTGCTTCAGACATCATTCATCCCCCCATTCTCCGAGCCCACTCTGTCTCGAAGTATCTGATTGGGTTGCATCTAACAATTCCTTGCGATCTAGTGTTCCACTGTCATCGACATCATGTTGTGCAATCGCCTCTTCGGCATCTGAATGTTCTAAGCGTTCACCTATTGGCCCCATCATCGCCTTCTGAAGCTCTTCGGCATCGAGGCCACCTGAATTATCTACATCGTGATTCATTGCATCATCGAGGGCCATATTGCTCTCTTCAAGCGCCTTCTTTGTAGCAATCTCTTCTTCAGTACGTATTTGTTCAAGAATCTCCTCATCAATTTTTGATGCTCCAATTATATCTCCTGAACCTCGGAAGAACACTTCAGTTGCATTCCAATCATTGTGTTCTAAACCCTGAATTGAAAATTCAATATTCCCAGCTTCTCCAGGAGGAATCGTATCTAATTTCCAACACCAAATCCCCTTTACTTCACGTCGGCCACCAAGTTCGTTTTCGACGAAAGTTGCAGTATCGGTTTCAGGATATTGAGCCAGGATCGAATAAGCACGGGGCCGAGCTGTATAGTTGTGAATTTTGATTCTACATCGGTGCACTTTGGCTTCTTTATCCCATGTTACTTCATCTTCGCAAAATACAGCATTCATGATTCGAGTGATAACCGGTGCAAGGTCAGGTTCATCTCGACCAAGTAGGCTTGACGCCTTCGTTGAAATTGCAGGTAATATTTCATTCACAAGCTCAAATTTCTCCTGCGCCTTCGCTTTTTGAGCACTCTTTTTCCGATGATTCTTCAGGTGTCGTCCTACCTCTTGGAGGGCGAGCCGAATCTCATTGAACACCTCTTCATTGTCTGCAACGGCTTCCTTAGCCTCTGAAGTGAATTGGACATTTGTACTTGCGAGATGGACGAGTATTGTTGCTGCACCTTTAGGCACACCCTTTCCTCCAGGTTGTTCTAATCCGTAGCCCTTCCAAGATACAGATTCAATCGCCTTTGTGAGCAAACATCCTCCTTGTTGATACATCAATGGAACACGATTTGCGAACCGTAATACATCGACTGCACCATCAGCAGGAACATCCTCCCGCCCAAAAATTAGGCCGACTTCGACTTGGAATGGATTCCCAAGAGATACATTTGGAGGGCGAGTTACAGTTGCTACAAAAGCGGAATCAACAGATTTTGACAACCCCTTCTTGATTAGAAGATCCTCTATCGGGGAGAGGCAATCGGTTGGTGGAGCCATGAGTCGAACTGTGTTGAATGCATTCAGAATCCTTTGAGCCTCTTCTGGGGATACCTCGTTTGGAGTGGTTGCAGGATCAACTTCTGCATGCGCCAAAGTCTCCTTCATTGCCCGCATCGGTACTCCTGAGAAGGTATGTCTTAGGAAGAGGCTCATGCGTCGTTCAGTTGAATCGCGCAGAAGCCGATTCAACGCACCGATTTCGAGACCATGTGGGTGGGGTTTGATACTTCGAACTGGGCGGGGAAGCCGATCAGTAACTCGTTCAGCAACAAATTCTTCGATGATTTCTCCATTATCATCAATTGCCCGATATCGAATTGTTGCATGTGGGTTAACAATCGACGTCATACGCAAATATTGTCCAACACTTTTCCGCCCCCGCTGAAATTTTGCTTTCATAGGAGCTTCCACCTTCAGTCCATGTTCAACAGGTATGCCATTGTAATCTAGGAAGTCATGAGTCCTCTCCCTATTCGATACAAGTGCAGCGTTCTTTTTTGTGTCCAGCCCAATATCCATTTTCAGCGCAGTGGCCTCTTTGGTAATTTTCGATGTGACTCGTGTTGTCTTGCCTGTAGTTAACTGACTATACATCACTACACCAGTTATGCCGATTCCTTGTTGACCCCGAGTCTGTCGAATAGTGTGAAACCTCGAACCAAAGAGGAGACTTCCGAATACTTTCTCGATGGATTTTGATGGGATACCTGGGCCATTGTCTTGTGAGACCATGATGATCCGGTCTTTTTTGTTCGGAACTCTTCGTAACTCGATTGTAATGTCTGGAAGAATTCGATGTTCTTCACATGCATCAAGCGAGTTATCCACCGCTTCTTTGACAGCCGTGATGATGGATCGCTGAAGAGTATCGTAACCTAGGAAATGCTTGTTCTTCTCAAAGAACTCACTAATACTCGCTTGCTTCATTGTGCTAGTCGTGCGCTTTGCCAATGAGATACCCCCTGCTGCGGTCCTCCTACGGCCGAATGCCGTAGGGCCACTCACAGAACGAAGAGTCTCGTTTATCGAGGGTTATTGAAGTATCATCATTGAAGGATTCACTAATCAAGAATATTGCAGCCATCATTGATACTGACTCATCAATCGCGATGGTAACTACTACCACGCTCAATTTCAGAGGCACGGTAGAGTTGTTCCAGAAGTACAACTGCAGCCATCTCATAGGTCATTGTCAAGGGTCCAAGGCCCAGAGTATCGTGTTCATCAGTGAATCCATCCTTCCATCCATCAACCGGTCCAATCGCAAGATGAATAGTATCACTCCCGCCTCTCCATTGATTCCATCGTTGAACAATGTCCTTCGTTGAGATTGACGGAGCATTTTCGTCAAGGAGAATCAAGACACCGTTTTTCGAATCCTTCTGTAGACGCTTCCCATAATTATCATGATTCATGCGTGATGGATGGCGAATGAGGCGTACCCCCCTTGACTCAAGGCGTTCGGCATACATATCGATGAGATGCGAATAGGCCCGATCCCTTGCTTTCCCGTGGATGTGGACCACGATGCGCGCCATGATTGGTGTTGGCGGGCATAGGGTATTTACTATCTTCAATGACTGACTTAACGTTCCTTTAGTCAATGCTTGAAAGACCCCCACCTACTCTCCTTCTTCATGGGATGGTGGCCCTTCAACCGACGACGGGCAGATTCTGGTGATGATAATCCTCACATGCGTGGCTCACGGATGTGGCTCATCGATCTCCAAGAAGCCTGTGAGCGGGAATATCAGAACCCTGCAGCTGGTAAGGCGAAGGTCAGAGAGCTACAGGTTGAGTGGACGGACGCCCATGCACGCGATGAGATTAGTGACGAACTTCTTGAAGGCCTTGACCGACGAGCATTTCGACTAATCCGTTCCGATCCAGAAGAATGGTTACGATGGCTCGATGATATCGAGTTCTGGAAACCAGGATGGCGTGGAGACGAAGGTGTTCCAACCACGGATTGAAGTCCTACCGCCCCTTCCTCAGTTCATGCTTCTGTGGGTTCTCCTCTTCGTTGGAGTCGCCCTTGCTCTCTTTGTCTATGCTCGGCATCAACCATTCCCTGAACACGGGTACACAGCAGGAGGAATCTTCCTCTTTGTTGGTTTTGTCCTTTACATCGCTATGGGAGCCGATCGAGCAACCTCCCCCATTGTCCCCCCTACTCTTGCTATTTTTTTCGGGGGCCTGTTTACGATTATTGGTGGCCGGCACATGGCTCGTACTCAGCGTGATGTCATCGTTGCTCCGTTTAGTGGCCTCCTTCTCGTAGGGGGGATCTTTGGTTTTGTTACCATAGATTGGATAGAGCAGAGTACAGTGGAGCAAATAGGCAATTTTACCATAGCCTCTCTATTCCTTCTCCTCGAAATTTATCTGCTCTTCCGTGGCTTAGTAGTTGGCGTTCAAGGCGTAACATGGTCTCAATCTGGCCTCCGTCAAGCTCAACGCGGATTAATCCACGGACCCCGAGGAGCAATCGCACACTTCGAGCGTTCTTGGGATATGCAAGATCCAGTTCTGAATGTGATGGCTCATGCTGCTTTGGCTCGAATCCATAACAAAATTGGCGATTTATCTGAAGCCGAGATGCATGAAGATCGCCTTCGTCGTTTAGGTGGCTGGGATGTGGTCGATGATTCCTGGGTCGCAATTATCGATTCAAGCCTTGTTTCTATGTCTAAGAGTTCTGAAAATCAATCTGAGGAATAAACTCAGGATGATACATCAAAGACAGGCATTGATAACCCTTCAGAACGAATATTGTATCGTGGATTGGGATATTTCGCGTAATTCTTGGAGCCATGGCTCGATTCTTTTCTGGATATTGAGTACTTGGTTTGGGGCCAACCTGATTCTTCAAGCTACATGGATGGGCTTGTACGGGGTACCTTTGGATGCTCAAATTCTGTTTGATGCGTTTGGGCCTTACGCGTGGTGGATTGCTGGCATAGAAGTCATTCTTTGGCTACTTCTATTTTCAATCGCTGCACGGCGCTTCTATTCGAAACTCCGAAACTCCGAATCTAGACATGCGCATTCAAGAGCCGTCGAGCCTGCATAATGTCCGGGAATAGAGATGGTACGAATCACAAGAGTCCACACCGGTGGTGGAGATGGAGGGGAGACAAGCCTTCTGACAGGCGAGAGAGTGCCAAAGTCCAATCCACGTGTGGAAATGTATGGGACAATCGATGAACTAAATTCTCTAATTGGTTGGGTTCGGATGGAACTTTCCCGTTTACCCAAGCAACATTCTGATGGAGGAGTTCGCGTACCTGCACTTCGTATCGAAGAGGAATTGGATCCTATGCTTTCAATGATTCAGCAGGAACTATTCGATATTGGAGGAGAATCTGCAGGGACTCCTAGTGCTTTACCTGAGCAGATGTCGCTTGTTGAGATGAAACATGCTGACCGCCTTGTACAAGAGATGGACCATTGGACTGATCAACAGGAACCTCTCAGCTCATTCATCCTCCCTTCCGGCTCACCTGTTGTAGTAGCTCTTCATGTTGTTCGTACCGTAACTCGTCGTTCAGAGAGGTGCGCAGTTAATCTCCTTGAGGCCGAAGGTGAAGGTGCAGTTCGACCCGTTGTTCTTGCTTATCTCAATCGCCTTTCTGATTGGATGTTTGTTGCTGCACGCCACGTCAATCAAGCTCTTGCCGAGGAAGAGGTTCTTTGGGTGCCCTTGGGTACAAGAGATTCAGAGTCCTAGAATCTGACGTGCACCCCTCAGGACTTCTTTTTCTGCTGGGAATGTAATCCAATTTTCAGCTTCATCAATTTCTACCCACATGTGATCTGTGTGTTCATGAGATAGTGCCACATCGAAGGTTTTGGTTTTTGCAGGGAACCAGTGTACCTGTTTTTCTCGCTCAATACCTCGTCGAGAATAGGTGTATTGTGTAGTTTTTGACCAACCCCCAATCACTCTTGCGTCATCGATTCCGGTTTCTTCCTTTAGTTCTCTCAGTGCAGTATCATGCGGACTATTATCCGTATCTTCGACATGGCCTTTCGGAAACCCCCAATGACCCTGAGGATAACGGAGTAGAAGTACAAGATCTCCGTTAGCAAGAACGAGTCCACAGGAAGTCTCCATGAAGCGTCATGAACGCTGCCCCTCCTTCACCCTTCGGCCGAAAGGGACTTGAGACCCATACCAAAGGGCAACTCATGACAGATCGAATTTCGATGTTACAGAGTATTGAACCACATCGAGTTCTGACGGACGGAGATCTCGATGGAATTACGACGGCAGGTGTCCTGTTGCGGGCATTTCCAGATCTTATTGTGGCATTTGGACATCCAGGAGGGATTCGAGCGGGAGTATTTGACGACCAAATCGATTCTAAGACCATCATCTGTGATTTACCAAGCCATCCTGCATGTGGAGCTGTAATTGATCACCATGAAACGAATCGTGCCGATGTTGAAGGTGTTCTTAATTTCTGGAAAGAAACCCCTTCAGCAGCTCGAATTGCCTTTGAGATAGTGGGCGAGTCACAAGATGTATCAGACCTTCAAGACATGATTGATTGGGTAGATGTTCTTGATGGGGGCAAGGTTTCTCGTGAAGATTTTCTTTCAAATCATCCAATGGTTGTTCTTAGTAGAAGCATCGAGGCATCTGAACGACCAGAGGCTGCACAGAGGATTGTACGGGGTGTAGCAGAGGGTTGGGGGATTGAACGTATTCTGTCTGACCCTTTAGTTGCCGAGTCCATTCATCGAAGGGAAATGGAGGCATCAAAGATCACGAAAATCATTCATGATTCACTAACTGTAGTGGATCGAATAGCCATTGTTCGATTTGATGGAACAGGTATTCGAACAAACGGATATCGAATTACTGCAGAAGCGGGCGATGAATGCGATGCATGCATTGTGATTCACGGGGATGTGAATGGTTCCTTGAACGGGCCCACACATCCACTTAGTGCATCATTTTACACGAATTCGTTTCTCCATTCTAACGGTGGCTTGGTTGATTTGACTCGTCTTGCTACCGCATTCGATCCACATGGAGGTGGCCACAGGGATGCGTGCGGTTGTCGCATTCAACCTCTTGGTGAGGATGGATTAAGGGAAAACCGAGAGGTTGAGATTGAAGACGTGAATCGAAACATTGCGGCTTGGATAGGCAAATGGTCGAATGAGCGAGTTAGAAACATCGGTTAAGGTTGGATAATCTGGATTGCTCGAAGGAATCCAAGAAACATCACAGCAACTAGAAGTGCAAGCATCAGATCTCCCGCACGTCGATGAATTCCCTTCATTTTGGCCATTGAAGATTTTTCTTCTCTTTGACTGACCATTCGCTTTCCTGTCCGAGTCATGTAAAATGTCAGGAATGCAAGAGTTATGCCTAACCAACCATGAAGGCTGAATAATTCATCAAATTCCGCATCTAGATTGACATATCGATGGAGATTGGCAAGGATTGCAAACAGAATGACGCCGAGAATTGTTGGAAGCGCCCACCTACCTTGTCGTTCATGTTCTGCAATAACATCATCTCGATTTTGGTTACGAATTCGAGACCATGCTCCTCCGCGTTTGAGTCGAATCGCCTTGATTGTACTCCAATGACGGTAGAGCCAAATTCCGAATACAGTTGCAATGAGGGGGTGGAGCAAGAGAATCACGAAATCCACCGCATCCATATGGCGGGGGACGCGGGTTCAGAACATCATTCTGAGGGTTCAGAATCACCAAACATAGCGAATCGTTGATGTATCCCGGCCGTGGGCACTCGGTCGTCGGGAAGTGTTGAGTCTGGAAACCTACCTGCGAGATTGCATCGAAGCCGGCCGCCGTGCAGGGGACGATCCGAATTCTCGGAGCCGCCAACTCGTGAATCATCCCTCTTTCACTTTACTTGATAGAGCTTGGAAGCCAGTTGCGATGGCCATAGTCCAGAAAGAGGAACCACGTAATCCAGATCAGGAGGTTCAAGTGAAGGCGACTCGCCGTCGAGGAGTCCGTCGAAGAGGCGCACGTGGTGCAAGTGGAATTGAAGCATTTCTTGAGCCGGTAGATACGATTCGAATCTCACAAGAGAGTCCAGCATACCGTCTTGCTGTTTTATTGATTCACAAGGGGCGTGACCCCAAATCATGGAAGTCTGAAGACGATGCCCTCATCGATGAGTTGCGATCTACGTGTAATTCCGGAGTCCACCCTGTGTGGGCGCAGGCAGCAAGAGAATGCCCTCTAATTGCAATGCTTGGAGCATTCCCAAGTACAACTCCTTCAACCAAAGAAACGAAAGAATCCCTAGATTGGATTGGAGGGTTGAGGAGAGACCCATCAGATTTCGAAGGATTCGGTAAATGGTTAGAGAATGTAGAACACCCTGAACTGGACTCCAAATCAGTTCTTGATTTACAACGCCTCGCAAAAGGCCTCCAAGGTCGGATTCGATCTACACAGATCCGTAAGGATGCCCCTAAAATTCTGAGCACAACTTCGGACCCCTCTCTCATTATAATCGATGCCCTTCTTCATATTGCATCGAATCAACCACATTTAGCAGTGGAACGAATTGAAGGAGCAGACATCAAGGGGAAGAAAATCCAATCTATTTCCAATGATTTACACCACCTTGCACGGTTACAATCTGGTGATTTCGATGCTTGGAAGAGTTGTGCATGTGCAACGGGGAATGATGCCCTATCTTCAGCAATGTTAACCGCAGCATGGACAAACCCAATCGAACAAGATCTCGACTTTTCGACAATTGAATCTGGAATTTTTCATCTTGAGAAGAACAATTTGACAATCCCCGATTCCCTCCAGTGGATGTTCATTCGTGCTCTTGCTGCAAAAGGGGATATCGAAGAGGCCACGAAACTCATTATGAATGCGAAGATCGAAGATTCCGCATCTTTCATGGCAGCATCTCGTATGGCAAAGGGCCATGAAGCACTTGTTGAGCGTCTGTGTGAACTAGCAATCAATTATGACACTAATATTTGGGAAGGAATCATTGCAGACGATGACATTCCAACACAAATTAGAGTATGTTGCGCAACACATCTTTCTCGTTTTCAATTATCATCTTCAACTCTTGAACAAGTAATTGAGATTCTCGTGAATGGCAACGATATCGAGTCTTTAGCCCAGGTTATTTGCAAGAATGCCCTCCCCGGGTCCGAAAACCCCTATCCAATCTTACTTGTCTCTTCACTTGCCCCAGCTAACCTCCCACCCGAAAATATCTCTTGGATCCAGGAGCAGGCAGTATTTGCACATGATATCGTTGAATCCATCGAACCTCCCTCTTATCTATCGATCAATGAAGCGGCATTAATTCGTCTCTTAGATGGTGCAAGCGCTAACCTCGAGGAGATTCAAGGTCGCCTCCCAGAGAGTGGCTCAGAAGTTCTTCGAGAAGCGAGACGTGCTTTGATGGATGGAGGAGATGGCCTAGTTCGAGAACAACGTGTAGATGCGTTAGAATTGGCAATCATTGAATCCAATCTTCCAGAACTTGAACGCGCTCTTTTCCTTGCAATCGTCGATTTACTTAGAATGAATCGTGTTAACAATGATGTGCAGATGACTGATTCGGATCGGAAAGAACGTGCGTATAATATCCTTGATACCCTTATCTCAAATCGATTCAATGCTCGCTTCTTTCCTCTAGTAACTGACTTGATTATAGAGCACGAAGTCCCGTCTTCAGAACTAGTATTCTGGCTCCAAAATCATCACCCTCGTTCTGAATGGACTCCCGTCGCCAATGCAGCAATCTCAGTTCGTGAGGGCCGCCATCTCGATGCGGCCCGCCTCTACAAACAGGCCGCCCCCCGCTTTCAAAATCCTCCACATGGAGATTTTGAACGAGCAACGCTACTTTATCGTAAAGCGTTGATTAATTTCGCTCTTTCAAAGCGCTGGTCTGAAGCAGCAGACCTTCTTGACGAACATACCGAGTTGGCAGCCACAATCACATCCCGCTTCCAACTCTATCTGAAGGTATCGTATGCATTCGACAAGATGCCGAAATCAGGTTCGAGAAGCAAACGTTCTCTAAATCATCCTAAGCACATGATTCTTGATTTTGCAGATTCACGCCTCCCATCTGCAGAAGTGAATACTCCAGACGATGATGGTTCAAAGAGGCGCGAACGCGAACGCCGAAAGGAGGATATCATTGAGTCTCTAATGAGCTATCCATCTTCGCGTCAATTGCCGGAGGAACCATTCATTGGAAGAGTGCGTGCAGCATTGAATCACATTCAACGCGTAACATCGTCACGGCGATATCACATTGAAACGCGTTTCCGTAATGCATTGAATGATTTCGCTCGACCTAAGGAGGTGTACGAAATTGCGAAGGAGGTTGCACCCGAGGATCCACTTCGTGCATTGAGAATGATGGAGCACGCCATCAATGTTAGTTCACATTACAATCTTCGTGAACAAGCCTCATTACAGGCCTCAATGGATGCAATGTATCAGCAATATGAGAGCCAAATTGCAGTCAAAGAACGCCGTGGTTTCAATTCACTCAATCTTCCTCCTCTCATCGTTATTGATACAAATCTCCTCCTTGATGGCCTTGCTTCGGAAATTCTTCGACGGATGACAGTGGACAGAAATGGTTTGATGAATCCTAATTCATCTTTGATGTTTCATCAAATTCTTCGCCATCGTGCAAATACGAAACTTGTTCGAACCTTTGTACCATCGACAGCTCTCAATGAGTTTAGATCACGAATTATGAATACAGACACTGGAGAATATGACCCCCAGAGGGCGTTGAGCCTAATTTACAATGTTCGTCGCCATATCAATATCGATGCATACTATACTATAATCACACCTAAAGTGCTTGAAGAGATTCATCTTGGTATTCTTGAAGAGTTCAGAGATTGGCCCGCACCAACAGAGGAGGGATTCCATGAGGGTGTTCTTGCTCAGACCAAGGCTGTTGAGAATTTCTTGCAGGCTCATCATTCAATCTACGAACAGGTCACGAATTTCAAAGCACGCAGAGGTGGTGCAGACAAGAGAACCACTCTTAGTGAGAATGGGATGTTAGTCTCGGAGGACGGTATCTTCCCGGAACCCGGAGATCTTGATATCATGAAGACGGCTTCAAAACTCGCATCCGATAATCTTGAACGGGTGGGTGCTGTAGTTATTGCTACTCGGGACTCCGACTTCACCCTCCTCGCTCGTGCGCTTGAGGAAACTCTGGGCGTCGGTGTTGCGAAGAATGCCATTGAATTGGCACAGTGGTTGTGAAATGTCTCGTATCGACGTCCAAGTGGAGGCGGACAGTGATCTGCTGAGCGTTCTCCAATCAGTCCACGATAACGCAACAAGTAATCGCCTTCGACGGATGATTGACGATGGTCGTGTACATATTGACGAAAAGGTCTGCCGTGTGGCACGAACTCCTGTAATTGTCGGGCAAAAAGTATCGATTCTCCCTCGTGCACAAGGAGATGCTCCAAAGCGTCAATCTCGAAGTTCACTCGAACTCCCCAAAATTCTCTATGAGGATGATAGGTTGCTAGTAGCCGACAAACCAGCAGGCCTCTTGTCTGTAACTACATCAAAGGGGAAGGAAAAGGATACAATGCACGCTCGTGCCTTCGAATATGCTGCAATTGAAGGAGGTAGGGTATTCATCGTTCATCGTCTTGATAGAGAGACTTCTGGATGTATGCTATTCGCTAAGGATGAACGGACTAAGCGCTATCTCCAGGAACAGTTTGCAGATCGTTCTATTCAGCGAATATATCATGCAATACTTCTCGGTTATTTACCAGAGGAGACGGGCCTTGCTAGAGATTGGATTCAGGAGTCTAAGGATCTTCGGGTGAGAATTGCTCCACATCGGAATGCTACGAATGCTAAGGAGGCGATTACATATTGGAGGGTAGAGGATACATCAGAGACACATTCTCTTGTTCGCCTCGATATTCGAACTGGACGTAGGGCACAGATACGTCTCCAGATGGCTGCACGTAATGCACCTGTTGTTGGTGATACCATGCATGGCCAAGGTCGTGCAAAAACTGGGCGCCTTTGTCTACATGCATCATCATTGAGCTTCAATCATCCAAATGGAGAAACACTTCAGGTTAAATCCCAGATTCCAGACATATTCCGGCGTGTTATGAAACGTGGTCATTGAGACGTCCGTTGCCATACGCCGACATATCGGTCGATATCTGGCCAATCCTCAAGCACAATTGGTTGGAAGATTACTACTTCTAACGAAGAGAACCGTTCCATAAGCCATCTTCGAGAGAGTGGCCAAGGTAGAGACATTTCTTCCTTGGTTCGATTTGTGGCTTCACGGCCGATACTAATCAAGCGCCCTTTGGGTTTGAGTAATGTTGGAAGTACCTTTGCGGCCTCTTCCCTGATTCCAATAGGTATTGCTTGCAGGATGTGAATTTCCACTACTAGGTCGAAATTTTCAATCCATCTTTGAGGGGGTTGGGTCACATCCCCAACTTCCCAATGCACGGATGACGATGAGAACCGCTCTTTGCACCAAGCAACACAGGAAGCAGACAAATCAAATGCAACAACTTCCCAACCCCTTTGTTCCAGATATACAGCATCATCCCCAAGGCCACAGCCCACCATTAGTGCACGCCCCGGTACCAGTGGATCGCGTTCTAACTCATCTTTTAGAATTGGATTAACACCCATTCTTGCCCATGGAATCAGTGCAGAATCTCCTTGAGCACTGGCATAGAGATCCTCAAACCAACGGAGTGGTTCTCCATCATTCTCAGCAGCTACCGAAAGTGCTTGCAAGTGCCGCTGGATATCCTCATCCTCTTGCCTTTCAGCCCAATCATCATCCATACATATTCACTCAGTATTCAGGAGGGTTCGAACAACATCGTCTATTGATTCTAATTCAATTTTTGATTGAACTATATGACCGTCCGCCAATCGTTTGATTTCGATTTTACCCGATTCAATATCTCGTTCACCAATAATCATCACCAGATTAACACCAATTCCATTCGCCCATCGCATTGCTCGTTTGAGACCCCTATCTCGAACTTCTAGGTGGACGATGTGGCCCTTATCTCGTAGACCCCCTACAATTGGCAGAACTTGTGTATGGACATCCCCGAGAGGAATGACGGCGATTTGACCACGTTCTTGATTTTGAAGATGAACTCCTTCATTTTCCATTGCTAACAACACTCTATCGAAACCCAATCCGAATCCACAACATGGGTCTAAATCAGGCTGATCGAATAGATGCATGAGGCGGTAAGACCCTCCTCCGAGGATTTGACTCTCTCCTCGAAGAGATGGGACGTGAAATTCAAACACCATTCCAGTGTAGTAATCTAAGCCTCGAGAAATAGTGAAGTCAATTTCGAGTTTTGGCGGAGCCGACGCTAGATTTTTTATTGCCTCAAGCATTTCTAAAAATCCATCTAAATCTTGCCAACATTTCTTTGCCCAATCGGCATCATGAGGGAACATTTTTCTTGCTGTTTCAATGGGGTCTCCTCCACGCTCAAAACAAGAAACAAAACCTCTGAGATTATCTATCCAATCATCACTGATACCCATTGCAATATTGTCATCTAACATCTCCCAGAATGTAGAAAAATCTCCTTTATCCAAAAGACGCATAGCATCTTCCAAAAAGCCTTCAGGATTATTCCCCTCATTCATTTCAATTTGTTCTAACACATTTCGAAGGATACCGACATGCCCGATTCGAAGTGTCCAATCTTGTAATCCGGTGGCTTGCATCATCCGAATAGCAAGTGCAATTACTTCTGCTTCAACCAGAGGTCCGGAAGCTCCGATATGTTCGATACCATATTGGTAAAATTCCCTGTATCGCCCCTTTTTGGATTCCTCATATCGGAAACATTGCCCGAAGTAAGATAGGCGATATGGTTTGGCATCTGCACGCATTGAATCGGCAACCATTCGCATTACTGGAGCCGTTAATTCAGGACGAAGTGTGAGGTTTCGGTCAGATCGATCTTTGAATGCATACAACTGATTGACAACTTCAGGTCCAGATTTTGCTGTGAACAGATCAAGACGTTCGAAGATTGGTGTTTGTACTCTATTGTATCCGTGACTATTTGCTACATTATCCAGTGCACGTTCTAGCGTCAAACGCTCTGCCATTTCATTCACACCGAAGTCACGTGTACCTCGGGGACGCTCAACCATGTCCGTCTATTTTCGACTAGGGTTCATCAGCCTTCGTCCACGTAGCATTAGGATGTATAACAAGAAGGAACCCAATACGAATCCGGTAGACTTCCAATACGAATCCATTGATTCCCAGGAAAGAAATTCGTATGTGGTGTTTATTTCTAGAACTACAACCCTGTACCAATCTATTACAACATAGATTAGAGCAATACATCCACCGACGAGTCCATGCCACCACAAAGGATCCTTTTCCGAGCGCTTCCATTCCATTAGCAGAATTGCTTGAGGAATAATATGAGATATTGAAAGCGCAGTAACCCATCCGATTGAAATTACTGGAAAGTAAATCCTAGCAAATGCGAACCAAAATCCAACCATAGTTCCGAATGCTAAACAGATAGCTGCACCGAGGGTGATATCGGACCCCTTCCGAATTAGATTATTTTTAGGCCACAGATCATGTAGACCAGCAAGCCCTACAGAAAGAGTAGCCAACTCAATTGACCATTGAGTGGCATAGAGGTAAAGATAACGTGGACCGTTAAGATAGACCGGTGCAATCATCATTGGTAGCATGATAGCAATCGAGATTACGCGAGCTCGTTGCTTTCCCATGATTATGAAATCACCCATCACATGTATGAGATGATTGCAGTTCCAAATTCACTACACTTGAGAAGGGTAGCATCATCCATTAGCCGTTCGAAATCATAAGTCACGGTCTTAGCCGAAATCGCTCCTTCCATGCCTTTCACTATGAGATTAGCAGCTTCACCCCAACCCATGTGGCGCAACATCATCTCAGCGGAGAGAATCAGGGATCCAGGGTTGACCTTGTCCTGTCCAGTGTACTTTGGTGCTGTACCATGAGTTGCTTCAAAGATTGAAATTCCAGTGTTGTAGTTGATATTCGCCCCAGGCGCAATTCCAATTCCACCGACCTGAGCGGCCAATGCATCTGAAATATAATCGCCATTGAGATTCATTGTAACGAGTACTGTATACTCTCTTGGCCGAGTGAGAACTTGTTGTAGCATAGCATCTGCAATTACATCCTTGATCACAATTGTATTGCCAGTTGTTGGATTCTTGAGAGTGCACCATGGGCCGCCATCAAGTTCCTCCGCACCAAATTCTTCCTTTGCGAGAGTGTAACCCCAATCTCGGAATCCTCCTTCGGTGAATTTCATGATATTCCCCTTGTGGACTAGAGTAACGCTGGGCTTATCCTCATCGATTGCATACTGTATAGCCGCTCGAACAATACGAGCAGTCCCCTCTTTACTAATCGGCTTGATACCGATACCAGAGGTTTCAGGGAATCGAATTTTATCTACACCCATTTCGTTTTGTAGGAATGAGATTACCTTCTGTACTTCAGCCGAACCAGCTTCCCATTCGATGCCAGCATAGACATCCTCACTATTTTCGCGGAAGATGATCATGTCTACAGCACCTGGGTCACGCACAGGACTCGGGGTTCCAGAGTACCAGCGTACCGGACGTACGCATGCGTACAGGTCTAATTTTTGTCGAAGAGCCACATTGAGGCTACGTATCCCTCCTCCAACAGGAGTTGTGAGTGGCCCCTTGATTGAAACAAGTCCTGACCGGATTGCGTCTAGAGTAGCTTCTGGGAGCCATTCTCCAGTGGCATTGAATGCCTTCTCTCCAGCGAGAACTTCGTTCCATACAATCCCTCTTTCTCCAGCGTAAGCCTTCTCGACGGCGGCATTCACGACGTTAATCATCACAGGCGTAATATCGATTCCAATACCGTCTCCTTCGATGTAGTGAACAATTGGATTCTTTGGCACACTCAATTGTCCATTCTGCATAGTAATCGCAGCCCCATTCCGGTCCATGGCCGAGGCATCATTGCCTCGTTCATCAATGAACCGGATGTACAAGGAAGAGTACGATGACAGTTTTGGGTCACGAAATAGCTTTAGTAGAACTATCAAATTCGATACTACTTAGCCCAAATACAAGCGCTTATTCCCTTACGTATTGAGGCGATGTTATGCGCAGAGTAACCCACATTATCCCTACACATACTGTTCTTGAGGGAGGGGGTTTCAAAGTTCGTCGACCAGTTGCAATGGGCAGGCTCATGAGTCCGTTTTTACTTCTTGATGAGATGGGTCCTGCAAATTATGCACCAGGTGAAGCAATGGGGGCTCCGTGGCATCCTCATCGCGGTTTTGAAACTGTAACATACATGCTAGCAGGAAAGATGCAGCACGAGGATAGTGCAGGTAACAAAGGCAATTTGAATCCAGGAGACGTACAGTGGATGACAGCTGGGAGAGGAATCATTCATTCAGAAGAGCCCCATGCTGATTTTCAGAAAAATGGAGGCTTGATGCACGGCTTTCAAATTTGGATCAATCTTCCTGCAAAGCACAAAATGATGCAACCACGCTACCAAGAAATCCCAGCAGATAAATCCCCCATCACAGAGAAAAATGGAGTTTGGGTTCGAGTGATTGCAGGCGAATGTCTAGGTTTGAAATCATCCATTGATACAATGGTTCCAATCGAGTATATCCATGCAAAAATGGATAAAAATCTCCTCCTCGAAAAAGAGATTGAATCATCTTTGAATGCGATGATCTATATCTTTGGAGGAGAAATCTCTGTTGAAAATAAAATCATCAAAGATGGTGAATTAGCCCTCTTATCAGAGGGTAAAAGAATCACCATCCAATCTAATGAGCCCTCTGAATTTCTAATTTTAGCAGGGCCCGAATTGAATGAACCCATTGCACGACATGGACCATTTGTGATGAATACTAGAGAAGAAATCCACCAGGCATTTTTGGATTATCAAAATGGTACATTTGTAAATTGATATTAGGGTGAATTTACTCGACCGTACCCTCAAGACCCCCGCTTGAATGCCGTATTCATGACGAGCAGGATTGAGTGGACTCAAGGAGAGGAGATGCTTGGGATTACAAGTGATGGTAAGCGTGTCATGATGCATACAGACGATACAGCAAGCCCAATGCAACTCCTCATTCTTTCACACGGTGCATGTTCAATGATCGATGTTGTTGTTGGCCTCAAGGGTCGGATGGAGAATGTCCGGGCGGCTTGGGTTGAAGTTGATGTTGATCGAGCAGAGTCCCCTCCTCGGAGATTAACTGCCGTGCGAATGCACTATGTCATTGAAGGAAATGTTCCCGAGAAATTAGTTCAGCGCCTCATCCACCAGAGCCATGAGAAGTACTGTTCTGTCGGCGCAACTATTCTTGGTGGCGAAACTTCGCTTGATTGGACTATGGAAATCCGTTCATAATCAGAGCCCGAGTATTTTTTTTGGATGATTGAAGAACTCTGGTAGGTCACAATCCAGGGCCTCCTCCTTTTCCATCCATGCCCCTTCAGCAAATGCACGACCTAGGCCGACACTTTCCATCCAAGCATACGCTTCTTTCCAACCGGAACGAGTCAATCCCACATCAAGTGCTGAGCGACCAAGACCTCGAGCATGTTGTTCCCCTTCGTCAGCAAACCATGATTCTAGGTCTTGAATATAAGATCGGAGTGCAGAGACACCGGCGCCAATACCTTGCGATATCGCCGGCATGGTCTCCATATGTTCCATCTCAAGATTTTCTCTCCTTGAAAGCTCAATTTTCAATAAATTAGCTAATCGATTTAGCAAATTATGACCTTCTTCATTCAATGCATCATCCGCCCAACCATAATCAAGCCCGATTGAGTATGGGTGGACCATTCTATTCACCCAAGTAACTCATCGACTAGTTTGAGATGGCGCTCGAAACTAATTCCCAATTCACTTCGTTTCTTGGCAAGGAGTCTAACTTCAGCAGGGTCGAGAATACCATCGACCCATACGGTTTGCAGAAGCATCACATACGTGGCTTCAGCCTTACTCACATCGTTCTGATTCGATGGTTTTGGTTCGAAGTCTGCCCCCCCCAACAAACTTCCATGACTAAAATCAGAATTTTCCAAGTCCTCTTCATCATCTACCAAATCCGAGAGCGCATCATATCCTCGATCTTCATTTTCTTCCTTTGAGATTGCATTGACCCGAGATCCGATGCCGAGCTCCTCAAAAGGGTCAACATCACTATGATCCTCGGAATCGATTGAAGCACTAGGCAAACCGAACTCCTCTTCTTTGTCCTCGCTGTCCATAGTAACCGAGAAACATTAGGGGTTGTTCAAATCATCTTGTTCCCGAGTGTAAAAAAAAATGTTTTTTTTCCATCATTATACTATCCTTCCGGGCAACAGATTCGCATTAGGGAATAGCCATTGGAAGCCACCTCTCCCTAAATCATCATTAACTATCGATTTAGCCATGAGACTCCCGCGCTCAGATAACATTGCGCAGCCCACTGGTATGGACATTAAGAGAGGTGAATAAGGCATGCAAACCACGATGAATGGAAGCAATGATGGAACGAGTGGTATGAACATTGAACGCAGATTCACAACCCTTGGCGACGACCCATTTGATGCCTTCGAGTGGATGACTACAAGTATTCAGATCAAAAATCAGGATGGGTCCGTTGCTCACGATATGGAAGATGTCTGCTTCCCAGTGGGATTTGAAGGGGTTCCAGGCACTGTTGCAGCACAGAAGTACCTCCGAAAGGCAGGAGTTCCTACTGCATTACGTCCTGTCCCCGAAGACAACGTCCCAATTTGGCTTCAGCGCTCAGCTCCAGATGAAGAGAAGTTGCAAGCTATGGAGCCCGAAGATCGCTACTGTGCTGAGACCGACTTTCGTCAGATGTTTAGACGCCTTGCGGGAACTTGGACCTATTGGGGTTGGAAGCACGGATATTTCGCATCTGAAGAAGACGCGCGCGCTTACTTCGATGAGATGTGTTACATGATTGCAAGCCAACGCTCTGCTCCAAACAGCCCACAATGGTTCAACACAGGTCTCCATTGGGCTTACGGAATTGAAGGCAAACCTCAGGGGCACAAGTACGTAGATCCCGAAACAGGCATTCTCACCGAGTCCACCAATTCCTATGAGCACCCTCAACCTCATGCATGCTTTATTCAAAGTGTAGCAGATTCTCTCGTGGGAGGAACAGAATCCATTATGGGGCTCTGGGAACGTGAGGCTTTACTGTTCAAGTTTGGTTCAGGGACTGGTTCTAACTTCAGTAATATTCGAGGTAAAGAAGAACCACTTTCTGGTGGAGGGCGCTCATCAGGCCTTCTCTCCTTCCTCAAGATTGGTGATCGCGCAGCCGGGGCAATCAAATCCGGAGGAACTACCCGTCGAGCTGCGAAGATGGTCACACTCGATCTTGATCACCCAGATATTGAGGAATACATTAACTGGAAAGCATCCGAAGAAGAGAAAGTATCAGCTCTAATCATAGGGAGCAATCAATTACAGAAGCATGCGAACGCTCTCCTTGCAACGATGTGGTCAGAGGATGCCGAAGTTGCCTCAACAGACCCTGCGACGAACGAGCCTCTCAAGCGTGCCATGATTGCAGCTGTGAAGGACAACGTCCCTCAGCCACACATCAAACGTATCATCGACCTTGCGGGTCAAGGATGGCGCTCGGTGAATTTCGAGCGGTTTGATTCAGATTGGCAAGGTGAGGGATATATCACCGTCTCAGGTCAGAATAGCAACAATTCTGTTAGGGTTCCGAATGAGTTTATGGAAGCAGTCGAAGCAGGCCAGGATTGGAATCTTGTCTGGCGAACAGAGAAGGAGAAAGCATTGGCAGAGGGGCGCAAACCTGAGCCATGCAAGGTACTTCCAGCGCAGCAACTTTGGGATCAAATTGCCTACACTGCTTGGGCGTGTGCGGATCCTGGTGTTCAGTTCGACTCTACAATCAACGAATGGCATACATGTCCCGAAGGTGGCCGAATCAATGGGTCCAATCCTTGTTCAGAGTACATGTTCCTCGATGATACAGCTTGTAATCTAGCCAGTATCAACCTTCTAGAGTACTATGACACAACAACTCGAACATTCCAGGTTGAGGACTTCCAGCACAGCGTCCGGCTCTGGACTGCAACCCTCGAAATATCAGTTCTAATGGCTCAGTTTCCATCAGCAGAGATTGCTCAGAAGTCCTACGAGTACAGGACTCTTGGCCTCGGATACTGCAATTTAGGATCTCTTCTCATGCACATGGGAATTCCATATGATGATGACCGCGCCCGCTCAATTTGCGGCGCACTTACCGCAATTATGTGCGGAGAATCTTATGCGACTAGTGCAGAACTCGCCAGCATCCTCGGGCCATTCCCACGTTATGAGGAGAATAGTGAGCACATGCTTCGTGTGATTCGTAACCATAGGCGAGCGGCGTACGATGTCGAGTCAAAAGAGTACGAAAATCTCAGTGTCAAGCCAATGGGAATCGAACCATCACTTTGCCCCGACGACCTTCTTGATGCAGCACGTGAGTCTTGGGATCGCGCATTGAACTTGGGCTCTGAATTTGGATTTAGAAATGCCCAGACCACGGTAATAGCACCTACTGGGACCATCGGTCTTGTGATGGCATGTGATACCACAGGCGTTGAACCATCGTTTTCCTTAATCCAGTTCAAGTCCCTTGCAGGCGGAGGCATGTTGAAGATTATCAACAACGGCGTAAAACTTGCTCTTTCCGAACTTGGCTACAATGACGTTGAGATTAACGATATTGAATCCTATGTTATGGGCACCAAGAGTATCGAGCGTTGTGAGACTCTGACACGTGAACGATTGATGAAGGCTGGATTTACCGAAGCCGAGTTCGCTCGAGTTGAAGATGCGATTGGCGGAGCATACGATATTCGTGGCGCATTCAGCCCCAATAGTTTGGGCGAATCCTTCTGCACTGATATTCTAGGTTTGAATCAGGAGCAAATTGAGAATCCTTTCTTTGATGTTCTCAGCCATATTGGTTTCACTTCTGCTGAGATAGATGGTGCTAACGATCATGTATTCGGTCGTATGACCATTGAGGATGCACCACATCTCAAGGAAGAACACCTCGAAGTCTTCGATTGTGCGACTCCAGGTGGCAAATATGGTACGCGTTCTATCGCATGGCCCGCCCACGTTCGGATGATGGCAGCAGCCCAACCATTCATCTCTGGCGCGATTTCAAAAACAGTAAATCTTCCATCTGATGCTACTATCGATGATATTCGCGATGTGTACAATCTCTCACATTCTACGATGAATAAGGCAACTGCAGTATACAGAGATCAAAGTAAGCTATCGCAGCCGTTGATGAACAAACTTGTAGACACTACTTCGATGGATGAAATAGATGAAAATGAATCAGCAACAGTAACCACTGAACAAGCGGTTGAGCAAGTTAAGTCGGCTTTACCTCTACCGGATCAACAGGCACAACCGATTGCCGAAGCCTTTGTTCAAAATTACATTGCAACGCGTCGCCCTCTCCCCGATGTCCGAGAATCAAAGGTGATGAAGGCGCGCGTTGGAGGACATACCGTCTATCTATCATCGAGTATGTATGAGGATGGCCGCCTTGGTGAGATCATGTTAACAACTTCGAAGGAAGGAATGGCTTGGCGCTCATTGTTGAATCAGTTTGCAATCGCAGTTTCCATTGGTCTACAGTATGGAGTACCCCTCGATGCTTTTGTCAAGTCATTCACCTTCCAGAAGTTTGAGCCTAGTGGCATGGTGGCCGGAGGTTCCGGTCGCGTGAAGATGGCCACATCCATCGTGGATTATATCTTCAGAGAATTAGCCATCAATCATTTGGATCGCGAGGACTTAGCCCATGTGACAGAGGAAGATCTCGATACGACTTCCATCAGTCGCCCAGAGTCTACGCCCGATGGAGTGTCTCGCACCATGGGGTCTCAGCGCAACATCCAGACCACGTTGGATAGTGTGATGAATATCCAGGAACTTCAGGAGCTAGAAGAGGAGCCAACAATCAGTTCTGAATTGAGTGCAGAGGAGAATGCGATGCGAAGCGCTCGAGCACTCGGCTTCACAGGAGATATCTGCACGAATTGTGGAGGTAGCCAAATGGTTCGTAATGGAACCTGTCTCAAGTGCAATGAGTGCGGTGAGACTACCGGCTGTTCCTGATTATTCTGAAAGGGTAAATTCAATCCCATTTTCGGCGAGACGTTGGACCAATCTTGTTCCAGCAGTCGGATTGAGTCGAGCCATTTCGTTTGCAAAACGCTTGATTCGAACCTGAGAAGTTTCATCATCCATCTTAATCAGATTCACTAGAATTCCTTGTTCATCAATTGGATCAATTTGCATTGCCATTCTCAAACCTGAATCCACAAACCTCCTCCTAACTCTAGGATCTTCATGTTGACTTGCTCTCATCGCTCGAATCATGAATTCGATTGGATCATGATGGGCTAAGACAGGTAGAGCACTGGTTGCAATTACTGCGGCATCTCCATCCTCTTTGAGGCTGGCATCAATAATGACCTTCGCAACACTGACTGATTCCGAAATGATTCTTTCAGCGAGTGAAGCGATGTCTACGCGTCTTTTTTCATCTCCATTTGCAAGTATTGCGTTTACGATTTTACCCGCCAGGATTGCATCTGTTCGCAAAAGATGAGGAATAATTTTGATTAGAATAGATGACCATTTATTGTCTGTTAACTTTGAATCAAGTCTCTCTGCCATTCTTAGTGGGACATACAAATGACCCCGGTTCACAATTTCAGCCCACCAAACTTCTGGTAGCGGACTCTCTTCTCCGATTGAATCAACAATATCGAGTAACCAAGCTGCTGCAATAGCACCGTCGATATGTACTTCTACAGATTCATCATCCATATTTCGGCCATCCCAATCGAGATGATATGGGCCAGGTGCTGCTCTTGTTTGCCACCTTCCAGGAGGCCGACCCAGAGCGAGTGATTCTAGGAGATGGAAACCATCTTCTTGGATGCACGAAGGACGTTGAAGGCAAGCTCCGGCGAACAGTGCCATGCCCCAAAACCACCGATCTGAATCAGGTGTGACTTCATCGAGACCAGCTCGTAACCACTCGACAATTCTCTCTTTGAGAAAATGGTCTGCTAGATTCTCTTGTGTCTCAAGAATATATCGATCGAGAGCCCTCTCTTCATCGATTGCACGCCTTACATAATCTGGCCTTTCAGATTCGAGATGGGTGACGATTATTCGTTTGAAGCCAGCTTTGTCTAATGCATCGACTGTGATGGCTTGCTGTGCAATAGTATCTGGAGGGGACTCAATTACAGGAATCCCCTCAAAGAGGTGTGGTGGTGGAGGAAAAGGAGCATGATTAACTCCACTCCTCACAAGCTCCGTTAACAGGTCATGGGATGTCTGCCAGAGTAGTGCCATCGGCTCTCTCCTATCCAATTCAATCCCTTCTTTGGTCAAACTTTTGAAAAGATTTCAGGGTGCCATGCTGTTATGCGCCCCATAAATGCACTAGCCATGACAGTTAGAGGACTGGCAAGATACAACTGACCTGGGCCAGAGCGCCCCTGAAAGTTACGATTAATCGCGGATATGGTGACTTGATCTGAATCATTGCTGATGCCAGGCCCTGCTCCGATGCAAGCGCCACAACCTGGATCTATGAGTTGGATACCAACCTCTTCGAAGAGCGCAGTCCACCCCATTCTCTCAGAAAGTTGCTTGACAGATCCCGATCCGAATTGAATATAGCATTCAACACCATCTGCAACTTTTAAGCCAGCATCCTTAGCGGCCTTTGCAACTTTTGCATAATATGAGAAATCATCATCTTTCCCTGCAGTACAGGACCCAGCATAGGCGATGTCGATAGGAACACTGCCGAGATCATCAATGTAAGCACCATTAGTCGGGTCTGATGGTATTCCTTTATCGGGGTCACCTGGGTGGGCTACCATCGGCCGGATTTTGTCAAGATCAATGGTATGGACTCCTCCGTGATATACAGCATCTTCATCAGGAAATACAAACGCATTTCTAATCTGTTCTTCACTCAAATCACTTCGTCGCTCCAACAACCAATCGATAGTCAATTGATCCGGATCACAAATTCCAGTCTTAGCACTACATTCGGTAGCCATGTTGCATAGTGTAGCTCGCTCATCCATGGAAATCGAAGCAAGTCCAGATCC
>DAFJ01000052.1:20759-21739 GCA_002497905.1 Euryarchaeota archaeon UBA251 | reverse complement strand
ACATCTTTAGCAGTACATCCTGGGTTCAAACTTCCTATCAACTCAAAACGGATGCTTTCAGGGACTTTGACGAAAGCAAACTGATTGTGAACTAAATTTGCATATTCTGTTGAACCCACACCATAAGTCAACGCATTTGAGGCGCCCCCCATGCAAGTGTGACTGTCTGTCGCTTGAATGAAATCACCAACATCAATGAATTCTTCTCGAGCCACTTGGTGACAAATACCCGGGCTAACACCATCTTTGGCAGAGTAATCTCGAACACCTGTATGTTGTTGGAATGCTACCTGTAAATCTCGCAAAATTTGAATTTTATCGGCAAACGGCCCAAATCTTGGAACACCGGTTGCATAGAGTAAATGATCTTCAAACACAGCAAACTTTGGTGGATTTGGCAACGTGTAATCTGCGCCATATTCGGCTGTTAGGAAATTGTGAACTTGAGCAGTTGTAAATTCATGACTGTAGCCACCGTCAACTGTTGCCAACACCGCATCACCTGGAGATACATAGCATTCAACACCCGTATTCCCAATCAACTTCTTTGCAATAATTTTCTCAGCCATTGTCATGCCTCGGCGCTCAGTAGAAACAGCCGGCAACTCAATTTCCCCTTCTTTCAATTTCTTGGCAAAGGGAAGAATTCCGCCATTCTCTAGAATTAATCGAGTGACTGGGTCATATTTTTGTGTAAATTCATCAAGTTGAATTGATTCACCATTTTGCAATCTTTCAAGCATCTGATGATCACCCATCACTTGCCCAAGATTGATGTTGTTTCGTTCATGAATTGGAGCGAACGAGGCAGCAATTACAATTCGAATTCCAGACCATCGCTCACACTGAGGAGCAGTTTCACGACTACTTCCAGTCCCCTTTCGGTGCCCACTAACAATTACTTCGAAACCCCCCTCTTTTAGCGCTCCCTGATTGAAAACACGTTCACCTTCATGTAGCAGCCCAGCATATGCATTGTC
>DAFJ01000052.1:9998-20595 GCA_002497905.1 Euryarchaeota archaeon UBA251 | reverse complement strand
AGAAGCAGCAATCACAATTCGAATTCCAGACCATCGTTCACACTGAGGAGCGGTTTCACGACTACTTCCAGTCCCCTTTCGGTGCCCACTAACAATTACTTCGAAACCTCCCTCTTTTAGCGCTCCCTGATTGAAAACACGTTCACCTTCATGTAGCAGCCCAGCATATGCATTGTCTGCTATTTTTGCCGGGTCATGGTCGAAACAGACCCATGCCGGCGTCATCACGTCGGTGTTGATATCATCTAGCAAATCATCGATGGTAAGATCCTTCATTTTGAGATTCAAACCATTGTATAGCTGTTGACGAATTAGATCAAGATCCTTGGTGAGGAACAAGACACGTGAATCTGGATCTAGCCTGATCGATTCAGGGGGCCAGACCTCAGTCACGTAGTTTCACCAGTTGTACCATGGGTTCAGCCTATTTGACCATTAGCCGTTGTTATTGAACTATTTTTTTTAATTAATTCAATCTAAAACACACCCAAAAAAGACCTTTAGGATTTAAATACCTTAGCCATCCGAGCAATAATATCTTCGGAGAGGAATCAAATGTCAGATGCACAAGTAGAAGACATCGTCAAATGCCCAGAATGTGGTAGTAGAGAACTAGATCGCGATGAGACACGTGGAGAAATTGTGTGTTCAATGTGCGGTCTGGTGATTGAGGACAATGTCATCGATCAGGGAGCTGAGTGGCGTGTTTTCAGTCCTGAACAGGGAGATCAGAGAGCTAGGACTGGAGCGCCTATGACAGTGATGCTTCACGACAAAGGTCTCTCTACAGACATTGATTGGCAGAATAAGGACTACTCTGGCAAAACAATCTCTTCACGATATCGAAGTCAATTTTATCGTATGAGAAAGTGGCAGAAGAGATCACGCGTTTCAAACGCGACCGAGAGAAACCTTGCTATGGCTCTCGCAGAACTTGATCGAATGGCTAGCCGTTTGAACCTTCCAAAATCGATCCGTGAAGCAGCAGCAGTCAACTACAAGCGTGCAGTAGAAGCCCGCCTTATCCGTGGACGTTCGATTGAAGGCGTCGCAGCAGCCAGTCTTTATGCTGCCTGCAGACAGTGTGGAAACCCTCGAACACTTGACGAAATCAGCACTGCATCTAGGACTGGTCGGAAAGAGATTGGTCGTACTTACCGCTTTATGGTTAGAGAACTTCGAATGAAGATTCCTCATACGACTCCAGAAATGTATATTCCACGATTTTGTTCAGGTCTTGATCTCGATGCAGAGGTGCAATCAAAGGCGTATGAATTGATTCAGAAGGCCCAGGAAAAGGAGTTGACCAGTGGAAGGGGTCCCACGGGAATCGCAGCCTCCATTATCTACATCGCTTCAGTACTCTGTGGTAAGCGCCGCACTCAGCGTGAAGTAGCAGAGGTTGCCGGAGTTACTGAGGTCACAATTCGGAATCGGTACAAGGAATTGATTCAGAATTTGAATATTGAATTAGAAATATAATTCAAGATACTCCTATAATGGTTTGATTGATATATCCTGATTGAGGAGAAATATGCGGGAAAAAGGGATGTCTACTGGGTCCGATCAGGATTTTCAGACAGATTCCCCCAATGAAATTCTTGAGAGTTACCAGAAATTATCTTCAACATTGCGAAGTACATCATACGAACCTAGTTCGATGTTAAGTGACAGAATCCGTTCATATCTCAAGGATGAATTACCACAAGAGATTGATAGTGGTGTTGAAGAATTACAAGAAAAAAATCAGAATCACAATCAATCTCCTATTTTGGAAGCAGCTCGTAATTATTTAAGGGAAAACGAATGGAATTTCGAACTTTTGTCTGACCATAGCACCATTGCTCTCGGTTTTGAGGGAGTAAATGGTGAATGGCATTGCATGATCCAGACACGTGAATTAGAGGAACAGATGATTTTCTATTCATCTTTGAGTGAAAATATTCCTCCAAATCGAATTGATACAATGATGAGATTTATCACAATGGCGAATTATCGATTAGTCGTTGGAAATTTTGAATTAGATATTACTGATGGTGAATTGAATTACAAAACTGCACTAGATCTGGAGAATGTGAATCTAAATAATGACATGATTCGAAATATTATTCATACGAATTTAGCAACTTTTGATCGCCATCTTCCAGGGATTCAAGTTATTCTTGGAGAGGGTACGACAGAAGAAGCAATGGACGCTATTGAGATGAATCACTCTTCAGGCGCCCATTCCATATCGTGATGTGGGCCAATTCCTTCGATTTCGAATACATCAGAGACTATTACGAATCCACATCTTTGGTACATCGGTACAGCACGAATTCTCGCGTTACACCAGATTCCAGTTTGATGTGAGGCCGCAAATTCCTGCATTAAATTGACAATTTTTGTTCCAATACCCAAATTCCTCGATTTTTCATCTACAGCCATCCCCCGAATTCGGTAAATTGCACCATCTCTCGGATCAGTTTGCAAAGTGGCACAACCAACCATTCGTTCTCCGATGTATGCGACAACAAATTTCGTTCTAGGATCCTCATCTATTCCATGATAATGTGCAGTTTCAAGAGGGAGACCAATCCGGAGGACCTTCCATCTGAGATTGAGGTGATCTTTGTCGACAGAATTCACCCATGAGTATCGCGCCTCCATATCTTTGTCCAGTACCTCCCAACGCAAATAGCCACCGGGAAAGACCCAATCTCTGAAACGATGGAGGCCCGTCCCCGGTTTGATGATGGAGGATACATCCGACCTGATGATTCATCCTACATCGATTATTGATGAAGGCGTAAAATTGGACCCAGGAGTGCGAATCTGGCATTTTTGTCATATTCGGGAAGGGGCCCGAATAGGATCGGGTTCTTCGCTCGGACAGAACGTTGTCGTAGGACCCGCAGTCGAAATCGGCTCGGGTTGCAGAATCCAAAACAACGTTTCCATCTTTTCCGGCGTAACTTTGGAATCAAATGTATTCATTGGCCCCTCTTGCGTATTCACGAATGTGCGAAACCCTCGTGCAGGTATCAATCGCCAGTCGGAATTTGAATCTACATTAATCCGTCAAGGCGCCACTATAGGTGCTAATGCCACAATCCTTTGTGGGATTGAAATTGGAGCGTTTGCAATGATTGGTGCGGGCAGTGTCGTCACGCGTACAGTGTCACCTCATGCTCTCATGGTAGGGAATCCAGCGAAACAAATTGGCTGGGTTGGACAATCTGGTGAAACCTTGGATTCCGATTTGGTGTGTCCGAGAACAGGAGAGAAGTACATCATCGAGAATGGCATCCTTCGTCGGGAGGAGGTGGATGAATGAGGTGGCTTAGCCTATTGTTGGTGTTCATGTTTGTCGGGTGTATCGGTGCATCTCCTGAGCCTGAGAATCCGTACCATGGATTTGAATGGACGGGAACGAACCCCGCTCCTTTGTTCATGCTGGAGTCCTCAGATGGTGAGCTTTGGTCACTTGAGGAACAGCGGAATAAGACAGTCGTTCTTGCTTTTACTTACACTCGTTGTTATGCGACTTGTCCAGTGACTTCAGCTACGTTAGCAGCCATTCATGACGCTCTTTCGGATGAAGAAAAGGAAAGAATCACATTTGTATCGGTTACCATCGATCCTTGGCATGATTCACCTTCGGTCTTGACAAATTGGACCGAGGAACGAGGATATGAATGGCCCCATCTCACCGGTTCTCCAGAGGCTGTTGTTCCAGTGCTAAACGAATACGGGGTCGATCCAGTGAATTTTGAGGATGATTCTGACGAAGGATATGGATTCAGTCATACACAGCCTACATACATTATCGATGAAACCGGCAACGCTCTTGTACTTTGGACGGAGCCAGATTTACCGCTAGATCTCTTCCTTGAGGATCTTAGACTCATTGCGGGGTGATTCTCAGATGAATGTCCGCCGTCGAGCGACTTGGGCCCTTCTATTGGTTACTCTTCTTTGGGGTGGAACATTCATCTGGATGAAACAGGCATTGGACGCAAGCGTAGCCTTGACACCTAATTTAGCAAAAAATGACGCAGCCATTTTCTTTGTTCTCATGAGGTTTCTAATCGCTTCCGCCCTCCTTCCTCTAGTCCTTGGTGAAGCAAGAAAAGGCCTATTGAGCATATCTAATTGGAAGGCTGGCTCTTTGCTTGGAGTACTGATTTGGGGAGGGTTTCTGTTACAGATGATTGGTCTTACTGATGTCACGCCAGCAGTCTCAGCTTTTCTGACAAGCCTCTACGTTGTATTCACATCTTTGATTGCCATGGCAATTACTCGCCGCTTCCTTTCTCTTCCAGCAATAATTGGTGTCTTTCTTGCAACCGTTGGAGCAGGTTGGATTTCTGGACCACCTCAAATCAATTTCGGGCTTGGTGAGTGGCTGACTATTGCATGCGCCTTTCTTTTTGCAGCGCACATTATTGCAACTGATCGTTTGACGCAAGGTCAAGATGCAGTAGGTATGACTGCAACGATGCTACTTACTGTGACTATTCTTTCTGGTATTACGCAACTGGTATTCGGGTCAAGCGATTATAGCACTCTCATTAGTCTTACACTCTCTCCATCGTTTCTCTTCCCACTACTATGTTGTGCGATTCTTGGAAGCATAGTTGCGCTGTTAATATTGATGATGCATCAGAGAAATCTTGACCCAGTTCATGCGGCAGTACTCTATGCTGCTGAACCTGTTTGGGCAATGCTCGGGTCTCTGGCTTTCGGTCTTGAGGGAGAACTTACAAGTTGGCTTATTTTCGGTGCTTCAACAATCCTTGTTGGCAATCTAATTGTCCAGTTCGGTGAGAATTCCGATGAAGAAGAATGACTTGGCTTGAGTCATAAGTATGGAGGAGTGTTCAAGAATCGGTGAATAGTCGGCAATTCATGGCGACCTTCGATCCCGCTACAATGGTCTTTGGGGGCTTTGCTGACCAACTTGATGCAGCATTTGGGTCATCTATGGGTTGGATTGTGGGCAATCTGCTTTTACTCGCAGTTGCTTTTGGTTTGATTCAAGCGCTTAGGAATTCCTCCAACCTCATCAGACATTTCGAGATTACAAATGCCAAAATCACCTCTTGGATTGGATACACTATTGCAACAATCATTCAACACTTGGTTTTCATTTCATTTGGCTTCCCCTTCATCGGCGCATTTCTAACTGCAGTATCTTCCACACTTCTTTGGAAGTGGACGTTTGATACATTGACACCGACGAATGCTTGAGCGTCTATATGGACGGCGGGTTGAAGCACCCCCGGGATTCAATTCCCTAACATGGCGACGTTCGGAGACCGTCCTCCTCTCCCAGAGGACTTGTCTGAATTACTCTCAGATGAGACGGCAAGTACAGTATTCCTCAAGGCCGATTGTCCACCACGGGTAAAATCAGGACACATTTCTGAGATAAGATTGGTTGAATTGGAGGAGGACCCCTGGTCTCGTGGTCGGGTTGAATCTCTTGCAGAAGCAATTCAACAAGTAGTCGAGGAGAATCAGGATAGATCGGATTGTTTTGTTGAGATAGAACGCCTTGGTTGCACGATTTTTCAGGTAGGAGATCTTCGTGTGACCTGTGCATCGCCCCCATTCTCAGATGCATGGGAGATTACTGTCGTGCGGCCAGTTGCTCGTCTGAGCCTTGCTGATTATGAATTGCAACAGGATCTCATAGACCGACTTTCAGATCACCATCGTGGCATATTTGTTGTTGGTAAGCCGGGTTCAGGAAAGAGTACTTTTGCTACAGCAATTGCCGACCACCTCGACCTCGAGATTGGAGCAATGGTCAAGACAATGGAGGCTCCACGTGATCTCCAAGTTGCTCAGCGAATTACTCAGTATGCACCATTGGAAGGCGACCTTGAGAAGACAGCGGAGATAATTTTCCTTGTTCGTCCTGATTTTGTAATATACGACGAGGTTAGGAGAGCTAATGATTTCCGTATATTTTCTGACGTTCGTCTTGCCGGCGTCGGCCTCTTGGGAGTTACTCATGCGAATAGTGGTCTTGAGGCAATTCAGAGGCTTGTAGGCAAGGTCGAACTCGGATTGATTTCACAGGTGCTCGATACCGTTGTGCATATTGAGCGAGGTAAGGTGCATGAAGTCCTTGAACTGAAGATGGTAGTCCGAGCACCTTCAGGCATGGAGGCAGAATTATCTCGTCCGGTCATTGAGATTCGCCGCTTCCCTGAGGGGACGCTAACCCACGAAATGTTTGCTTTTGGTTCAGAGATTGCAGTGGTTCCTGTGTCAGCAGATGGAGAATCCAATCAATCTAGTCCAATTCGGCGACTTGCCGCCGAAGAATTACGTCGCTTGATTAGAGGTTTTACTGGTGTCCGCGTACATCATGTTCAGTTCACAGGAGAGTCAAATGCAGAAGTGTATGTTGATGATGCAGCAATCGGCGCAGTAGTTGGTCAAGGGGGCGATTCAGTTCGAACTCTAGAGGAAGAAGTTGGAGGAATTCGTTTGAAAATCAAAGGTTACAAAGAACTCTCTCATGCGCTTCGACGTGAAATCGATCAGCGCTCACACCTACAGGATTACGGATTCGATCCTTCGACCGCTTCCAGCTCTTGGGAATATTCCAAAGGTGGACGTAAAGGGAAAAAGAGGAAAAATCGCCGCCGTTGAATCTTGAATAGCATTGATATTCTTGATTACTTACTACGGGCCGATGAGAACCTCTGTTGCGCTGGTCGCCGTAATGGTCCTCCCTATCCTTCTTCAAATTCCCGAGCTTCCAGAATATCTTGAGGAAGACGAACCTACATTTCCATCAGTTGGTGCAACGAACCCCTTGGGCTGGGAATGGGTGAATAAGGATACAGATGCGGGTTTTACTTGGGTTAAGGAAGTAGAAGGACAGAACAATGGTTCATTCTATGTGGCAGGAGTTTTTCTGGGGGGTTCATTGAATTTGGAATCCACTCAAGGAGGTATTCATGCACCTAAGAATATACTGAATCATGGTGGAAGGGATGTTTTTGTTGGGCACTATACTTACAATTCAGGCAACGGGTTCTGGTCTTGGCTTTCTGTTTTTGGCGGGTCTGAGGATGAACACATAGAGGACATGATTCTTGATACCACAGGAGATTTAATTGTTGTAGGATCATACAATTCATCTTCTATTTCTGTTGCAGGAAATTCTGGAACATTGACATTGAATAATCAAGGAGGTCGAGATGGATATGCATTCAAGATTGACGGATCTACAGGTACATTTGATTGGGTCAATTCAATTGCATCTAATGGTTTTGACAATATAACTGGCGTAACTGAAACATCGGTTGGAGATTTAGCATTCTGTGGGTGGACATCAAGCGCATCAGTGACCATCAATGGAACAATGAGTAATGGATCGGGCACAGACAATGATATGTTTGTTGCTTGGAGTAGTTCCAGCGGTGTATGGGATCAATTACGGCGATATGGGAGTACGGGGAAAGAGGAAGCACACGATTGTGCAGCAGATGGAAATGATCGCATCATGCTTGTTGGTGAATTTAGCTCTACATCTTTGGTTCTTGATCAAACCACAATCGTTCACGGCGGTGGAACTGGCTCAGACAGCATCGTGATGCGAGTTGCACGTACCGGAGTTGAATGGGTCCGTAAGCCAATTGCTACTGCAAATGATAGGGCTTGGAGTGTGGATGTTGACTCTGCTGGAAATGTGTTTGTAGCGGGAGAGCATTTCTACAACAATAGTGGGTCACATGAGATTACTTGGGGGTCAATTCGAATTACTACTGGCCGAAATCATCAGATGGCTTATGTTGTAAAATTCTCAAATGTAGGAGCAATCGGTTGGGCAATAAGGTCTAATTTTTGCTACTCAACGTCAAATTACTATTCAAGTTATCAACAATGGAATCCAACAGTTACTGTAGTGGATAGCAACATTGCATTCGGCATTCATAGTAAAGGCGACAATAGGTTATGTTTCAGCGGGAGCTCGAGTTCGGGACAGTTCTATGGATCATATTCTCATTCAGCATACTTTCTTGGGATCTCAAGTACGGGGTCAATCTCAAACTCCTATTACCGCCATTCAAGTAATTCTCATATTTTTGATGTAGATGCAATCGATAATCCGAGTGGGACAGATTTTGCCTTTGGAGCATGGTCGAGTTTACCTAGATCGTATGGGGATTTTACAGGTTCAGATACAACCTCACTTTCTACTTCCGCGTCTAATGCTCCATTCTCCCATATGGTAATCCATCAGTGGGAGTCATCTACATCCAATCCAGGCCCTAATTCTAATCTCGAGGGTGTAGAAATAGGGTTTACATCATCAGAATGGGTTGTTGATCAAGAAAGAATAAATTCAACACATTCAGCAATTCTTATTCAAGGGGAATCTCAAGGATTGAGATTTGGTGATTTGACTGCTGGTGGCACGAATCAAGAAAATGTTTGGATTGCAACGGTCAATGAAACAGGGGCATGGACAGATCTTGGACATTTTTGGTTTGGAGAAGATCGTGATCAATCTAATATTCCATTTGGAATTGGGATGACTACTGCTCCCAATGGTACTGTGTGGGTAGTTGTATATTGGCGCGGCTTTTTGCACGTTCCAGGTGTAGTTTCAATCACTAGTGGTTGGGGCGTTCATGTGCTTAGTTGGGTTCCAGGGAGTGGGTGGTCTTCAGCCGACAAATTAGAAGGATATCAATACTCATACTATGTTCCATTCGACATAGTTACTGATGGAAATGGCGATGTATGGGTGTTAGGTGAATGTTATTCAACAGTGACAATTACCGGCAATTCCTTTTCCGGCTCAAATCAACATCAAGTATGTGTTGCTCAACGTTCTAGTTCGGGTTGGATAGGAGTAGCACGTTCAAACTCACAATATTCTCCAAGAGTGGATGCAATTGCAGGCCATCCAAATGGTGGCGCAGTACTTTGGGTTCGAGGAGATTATTGGAATCGTCCTAGTGGAGGAACTCAGAGTATTTCTAGCTCTGATGCAGGCGGCCTTGTTCGTCTTCATGGTAATAATCGAACAATGTGGTTGTGGGATTGGCCGACTTGCCAAGGCGGATCAGGATGTAATGATGTTGAATCAATCGATGTGCGAGCAAATGGAGATATTGTAATTGGCGGATATTTTAGAAATTCAATCTCATTTTCCAATTGCTGCTCTGTGAATTCAGGTGGTGGATATGATGGATACATGGCATTATGGAACGCTTCAAACCATAGATGGGATTGGTCAATTGCACTTGGCGGAACAAATGATGATTATCTCTATGATGTTCGTTTCATAGGCAATGGAAGTATTGCAGGAGTGGGCGAAAAGAGTGGTGTTGTAAGTGTCGGTTTAACCACTCTGTCAAATGCTGGAACTGGTTTTGTTGCAATGGCTTCGGATCAAGGCACTTGGTCCTGGGCACAACAACCAGTAGGGGACACAAGGATACGAACTGTCATTCCAGCAGGTAATGGCAGCATCGAAGTAGCTGGTGAACTACTCTACGATAGCAATATCCGAACATTTGGTCTTGATTCTTTAAGATCGTCAGATGGAGAGGATTTGTTCGTTTCACGAATGAGCGCAGATCAAGATGCTGATGGCATTACTAACAATCGTGACAACTGTATTTCAATTTACAATCCACCCCAAGCAGATTTTGAGAATGATGGAATTGGCGATATCTGTGATGATGATGATGATGGAGATGGAGTTCTCGATGTCGACGATTCTTGTCCGATGGGTGCTATCGGATGGACATCATTGGCGGTCTCAGATCACGACTCAGATGGATGTGCAGATGCAGCCGAAGATGACGATGATGATGATGATGGCATCCTCGATATCGACGATTCTTGTTTGTATGGGGCGTTGAATTGGACATCAACAGCGAGTAACGATCACGATCAGGACGGCTGTCAGGATTCAGTTGAAGATACAGACGATGACAACGATCAAGTTTACGATAATCCGGATGCATGTCCGCGTGGTGAGACAGGGTGGACTTCGACCCCAGATACGGATCTTGATGGCGATGGTTGTCTCGATGGAGTTGAGGATGATGATGATGATGGCGATGGTGTAGATGATGACCAGGACACTTGCCCTACTGGTGCTACGGGATGGGTATCACAATCATCCAATGACAATGATGGCGATGGCTGCCTTGATTCTCAGGAAGACGATAATGACGATGAAGACGACTTCCCAGATGTGGATGATTCATGTCCGAATGGAACAACCGATTGGCGAAGTGGTTCCATAACTGATTATGATGGCGATGGATGCTACGATGCGGACGAAGATCTCGATGATGACGCAGATGGCGTGCCAGATACCTCAGATAACTGCCCCCGTGGAGTCATAGGGTGGCGGACAAATCCAACTATCGATCTCGATCAAGACGGTTGTCATGATTATAATGAGGATTGGGACGATGATGGTGATGGAGTAAACGATCTCGATGACATATGCCCAAGAACCAATCTAGGTTTGTCGGTAAATACCGAAGGTTGTGCACAAGGAGAAGTTCCTCAGGGCTCAGGAGATGGTGGCGGCAGTGTAACGTATGTGAATAATACGTATCAGAAT
>DAFJ01000052.1:0-9625 GCA_002497905.1 Euryarchaeota archaeon UBA251 | reverse complement strand
ATAATACGTATCAGAATGATACCTCTCAGAATGATACCTACGTGAACAACACTTACTCAAATTCCTCCACTTCAATTGCATATGAAAATGAAACATTCCAGAATATGACATTCCTCAATGAAACTACAGTAGATAGTGAAGCAAATGAAACTCCGGCAGAATCAACAGAACAAGTGTCCGATTCTGGGTTTTCATTTCCTTTGTTGGAGATATTATTCCTAATTCTCTTGGGTACATTGGTTTTGATTCAGACCTTAGCGTTCCGAAGACGCCCAGAACCAACGTCCACATTCATAGATCCTCACGACCATACATCGATTTTCAATGATAATAATCTCGATCAAGAGGATTCACATGAGGAATTGTCAACTGATGTGGTAGAAGAAATAATTGAGGAATCTGACACCAAGATTGACTTCCCACCTTTGGATTCTAATGGGACTGTAGATGAATCGGGATTTGAGTGGATAGAGTGGCCGGAGGGTAGTGGAATTAATCATTATCGAAAGGCCGAATCTCAGGATACTTGGGAAATATGGCAATCATGAGATTCGCGGTGACTTCTTGAGAAGGACCCGGTTCAGACACCTTGAATGTCTGAAGGACAAGGGTCTCCACCGGTTGTGATTGTTCGTCCTGAGACGAACGTCACAAGTGGAACGGCGGTTCAAGAGAAATTGATTTCTGCAGCTCAGGCTTTCGCTGATATTCTAAAGCCCACACTAGGTCCACGTGGCCTCGATAAGATGCTCTACAAAACAGACGGAACGACGGCCGTAACCAATGATGGCGCTAAGATAGTCGCAGAATTGATGGTACGACACCCGGCTGCTAAAGCCTTCGTTAGTCTTGCAGAATCACAAGAGAATGCTTGTGGTGATGGGGTGACTCGGACTTTACTTGTCGCTGGCGAACTTCTTGTCGAAGCTGACCGGTTGATTCGCATGGGTTTGCATCCCCTGACTATTGTGGATGGGTATCTTGCTGCAATGAAAGTGGTCGAGGAATCAATTCATGAATTTTCCAAGTCAATGGCAGATATTGGAGGAGATACTCTCCTATCGGTTGCGAAGACGGCGTTACGTGGTAAATCAGCAGATCAAGATCTCGATAGTTTTGCTCAGATAATATCTCAGGCAACGCGTCAGGTAACTCGAGAGACATCTGAAGGACTCCGTTCAGAAGCCGAAGATGTTAGCATGTTTCTTTTAGGTCGAAAAGGAATCAAAGACAGTCACCTCCTTCGTGGTATTCAGGTACGTCGTCGCGTCTTGCTGGATCGACTTGAAGGAGAACGTCATGACCTTCGTGTAGCCGTTATCCATGGTGATCTCAAGCCTCGAGAAATGCATCGTGACGTGGAGATTGAAGTCGAGAATCCTGAACAGTTAAGCGATTTCATTACTGAGGAAAGTGAAAGAAAGGCCGCATTGGTTGAGAATCTCCTTCGATTAGATGTTAGCGCCATTTTTGTTTCAGGTGAGATTGATCGCGACATTCTGCATCATCTTGTTGATGAGGGCGTTTTTGTTGGCGATGGATTCGATGATTCCGAACTTCGGAATCTATGTGGTGTTACACAAGCGAATCTCAGTTCTTCAGTTCACCACCTCATATCGGATGATCTTGGTTATGCTGAATCAATTCATTGTGAGAGACGGTCAGCAAGTGACCGTGTTGAAGATGAGATTGTTGTAATTGGTGGAGAGCGTGCGGAGATAGTGACGATAGCGGTCGGTGGCACAGAGGGCGTTGCAGCAGAAGAGGTTGTACGCGGACTTCATGATGCTCTTCGAAGTACAACTTTAGCAACGAGGACTGACTCTCTTCTTCCAGGAGCAGGTGCCACACATATCCGCCTTGCAATGATGGTTCGTACAGCAGCAGAACAACGCTCTGATCGAGCAAAGCTAGCAATGAACGCTTTCGCTCGAGCTTTAGATATCGTTCCTGCGACCCTTGTTGAGAATGCAGGAGGCGACTCATTAGATGCAATTCTAGCTCTTCGTACCTCTTCATTGGAAGAACAGGTCTCTGGTATCGGTATGGACGGTAATGTTACTCCAGTCCCCTCCGATGTTCTACATCCAACAGACACGATACTCAACGGAATCGTCGGTGCTACTGAGACCGCCTGCTCCCTACTCCGAATTGATCAGGTAATTTCAGCCAGAGGAGACTGAATCACCAATCTTCAAGTGGCCTGTCCTCCCGTTGAGGTGGGGTTACGATGGGAGTTGACGGTACCTCTAACCGGCCCCGGGCACTGATTAGTGTCTACGACAAGTCAGGAGTGGTTGAATTCGCTCAGAAGATTAGTGATATGGGTTGGGAAATTTTGTCGACAGGCGGCACTGCCCGTTTGTTGAAGGAGCACAGTATCGATGTCGTTGATGTTACGGACGTGACCGGCCATCCAGAGGTATTCGATGGGCGTGTAAAGACTCTCCATCCTGCGATTCATGCTGGGATTCTAGCTAGAGGTTCGAATATGGCTGATCTCGATACTCTTGATTCGTTAGGCTATTCTCGGATAGATCTTGTTTGTGTGAACCTCTATCCTTTTGAGAGTGTGGCTACAGAATCACCACCTGTTGAACAGGATGTTCTGCTTGAGATGATTGATATTGGTGGACCGACGCTGTTACGCGCTGCTGCAAAGAGCCATCAGGACGTTCTTGTGGTTCCACGGAAGAAGTACTATACAGAGGTGATAGATGCCCTTGAAGAGGCGAATTGCGACCCCAGTGGTGTTTCGATGGATCTCCGCCAGAGGATGGCAATATCTGCATTTCAGCGAACCGCAGCGTATGATGTCATGGTGGCTTCCACGCTCGCTGAACGTCTTTCGGTCAATACCGAATCCCCTGAAGGAATTCCTACACATCTACTTGTTTCAGGAGGAAAGGCAAATCATCTTCGATACGGCGAGAATCCACACCAAGCGGCAGGTTGGTTTGACTCGTCATCCACTAATATTTCATCTACAGGACTTTCTGCCGCGGTTCAACATGGAGGAAAAGAACTCTCCTTCAACAACTATCTCGATCTTGATGCGGCTCTCCGTTTCGCCCGCTCTCTTATTGGTTCTGAATGGTCAAGCCTTCCACATGCTTGTGTAATCATCAAGCATACGAATGCCTGTGGTGTTGCTGCATCGACAGACCAAGTTTCAGCTTGGAAAGATGCGCTCGCCTCAGATTCTGAATCTGCCTTTGGTTGTGTAATTGCTTTTACCACAGTTGTCACTCAGTTGACGGCTGAAGCCATAGGAGACCATTTTGTTGAATGCATAATCGCCCCTGGCTTTGAGCCCGGTGCTATGAATTATCTTTCACAGAAGAAGAACCGTCGTTTGTTAACACTGGATTCGTTTCTTCCACTTACTGATGATGTTCGATATCGGCAGTTAGATGGTGTCTGGTTAGCCCAAATTGAAGGAGTTCCACAGATAGATTGGGATACAGCAGAGTGCGTTACTTCAATTGAAATGGAATCTAATGACAAGAATCTTGCCCGGTTTGGTGTTGCGGTATGCGCTCAGGTGAAATCCAACAGTGTGGTACTTGTGGATAGAACACCTACAGGATTTGCTACTGTTGGGATTGGACCAGGTCAAACTAGTCGCGTTGAGGCAGTTCGCATCGCGGCTCGCCGCGCAGGGAGTCGAGCGAAAGGCTCTATGATGGTATCAGATGCATTCTTCCCATTCCGAGATGGCATAGATGCTGCCAATGAAATTGGAGTAACATCCATTGTTCAACCCGGTGGGTCAATTCGTGATCAGGAATCAATCGATGCAGCAAATGAGCATGGCATGTCTATGATATTCACAGGAATGCGGTTATTTCGTCACTGATCGGAGTTCCGTGTATTCACTTTGAGAAGCACATACAGGATTCCGAGGACCCCTACTCCAAGGATGGTAAGCGATCCGAGAGCAAACTCATCGGCTCCACTCCATGTGTTAGGTTGTAGCAGTTGACCATCTACGCCACGTGTAGACACACTCCAGACGAAATATGCTGATAGAGAGGACATAGCGGCAATCATCATTGTGATAATGTACTTTACATGGGAAGGCAAAGTCTTCCCTGTTGCATAATATTCGAACATTGCAGGTCCAAAGAATTGATTTGTCAAAGTGTACCGGAAGAGGCGTTCGTTTGAGAGTGAGAATAAGAATGCTGCAGGTACAGCCCATGAGACCGTTGGCCAACCGGGCAGGAAAATTCCGATGCCGGCGAAGACGAGAAAAATACAACCAATGGTGACGTAGATAATTCGACGTACGGGATTACTTGATACAGCGTATTTTTCGACGATAGCATCTACGCTTTCAAGCCGGGTTGATTGCATCATCTAATCCGCCCCGTGGCATCGTCATGGTAAAATCATGCGTTCGTAAATCTCGTATTTGTCCATATGCTCAAGGTGAGAATGTCCATCCATCTTTCATGGGGGGCCCACGGGTAGGGACTCCATCCTCTCCATTGCGCCTTGCGGTTCTGATTTCAGGCGGAGGGTCTGGTATGCAGGCATTACTTGATCACGAATCTAAGATTGCTTTACCCTGTTTCACCACATGTGTAGTAGTTAGCGACCGCAAAGGTGCTGGCGGCCTTTCTATTGCCGCCGAATATGGCATACCTGCCGTAGCAGTACCTCTGGAAGACATTACTGACGATGCAATCCCTTCACGTCGCCGAGCCCACGAGATGGCTTTACAATCGGTTCTTGAAAGATACGAGGTTGAAGGAATCATTCTTTCAGGATACATGAGGATTTTGACTGCTGATTTCCTGAAAAATTGGAGCGGGAGAGTTCTCAATATCCATCCATCACTTCTTCCTCGTTATCCCGGTGCTCATGCGCATCGTGATGTTCTTAGATCTGGTGACACAATCTCAGGATGTACGGTGCATTTTGTTGATAGTGGAATGGATACAGGAGCGATCATAGCTCAGTCTGAAGTTCCAGTTTACAAAGATGATACTATTGAGATGTTACAAGAACGAGTTAAGATGGTAGAACATCATCTATACCCCCATGTGATTGCTGATTTTTCAGCCGGAAGAGTTCGTCTAGAAGATGAAACAGTTATTTGGGAAAATCTTCAACCCGATTGAGATTCAACAAACAATTAGGATGACAACCAGCCTTACGAAAATCGTCTGCATTTACGAATTGTAAGTTTCCCTCTTTGAACAGCGATCTTAGCGACTGTGGAGGCTGAGATAGAAGCAAATCCAGTATTTTTCCAGAATGGAATCGGGCTAGTAGTGGATGGCTTCCGTGGTCATTCCTTGGTAATGCCCCATCGAATTCAGGCATGATTTCCATATGTCGTTGTAGAAGCCCTATTGCTACATCATCGAACCAGGGTGTATCCACAGGTAGAAGTTGAACAATTTCTTCTTTCTTCAATTGTTGAAGCATGGCTACTAGGGCTTCCCATGGACCTTTGGTGTCTGGCGGATCAAGGTGGAATGATACTCTTTGACCTAACATGCTTCTGTAAATATCCACTTGCGCCTCATCTTTTACGAGGACATGTATTGCTTTCGAACCTGATCTTTCTAGATTTTGTACTGAAACGTCGAGCAGTGTCATATCATTAATCTTCAACATCGCTTTGTCTACACCCATCCGAGATGAACGCCCGCCTGCAAGGATCAATCCTCGAATGCCCTCACCTACCTGAGTTCATCCAATCTTTGGGCAGCATGCTCAATTTCAGCTAGGAGTTCTCTGGTTCGGACAATCAAAGCCTCTCGTTCTCGGCGTTTGGTAGAGGATGTAATCCACCCCATCAGGGTTCGAATATCTTCAGCATCTCGGCGAATAGTCCATTCTAATACAGGTTCGACCACAGGTTCCCCGGCTGGGACAAGAGGTGTACCCATGGTTGAGTATTTCACCCTAGAACCTTTCATGCTTCCGTGCTGGATAGGAGCCCATCGCGAATCCTTCTGAGTAAACCATCACCTTCAGGGAGGTTTGAATTCTTAAGAGCCAGAAGTATGGGCTCCGAAATTTCTCTCTCTCGAAACCGTCGATGTGCTGCGAGAATCCCCAATGCTTGCATTGAATCATTGTCATTGAGAATCAGTTCCAATAAATTTAGAGGAATTTCCATACGCCCCGCCCTTGTCATTTCCTCAATATGCAGAAGCATTGCTTCCAATGGAATGCTTCCAAATTTTTTGCGTCGATGTTTAACGAGGTCAGCAAGGGTCAACCAACGCCATTCAGGGTTACGATCACCATCTGAGAGATTGGCGAGTAGAAGAGACGAAAGGACAAGGTCTTCTCGTCCGAAACGGAGCCAGAGCCGCCCAATCAATGTCTCAATTGCTTCTTCCATCCCATTCATTCTGGTGAGAATCCAAGATGCAATTCTTTGGAGTTCAGGTTCAGGTGTTCCAAGATGGAATGAATATCCTGCCTGCGCTCCAATTCTATCAGTAGTTGATTTCATTGCTAAGGCTGGCACCCCTATTGGGTAGGCTTCTCTGATATGTTTCATCAGTCGTTTCGGACGTTTCAGTATCTTTGGGGTGACTTGTTCAAGGTGGTCATCGAGTGGATCTGTCACGATGTCACCTTCCGAACATCCGTCGGAATCGGGATGAAATGGAACTTTCATCTTCAACAGGATCCTCTGAGGTCGAACGGAGAGGTTTGATTAGCCCCTCTGCTTCCTCTTTTGAGAAATCGAGAACTTCTCTCAACCGCTTCATAACGGCCGCCTCATCAATTGATTCATCATCATTGAAATTGACCGTTCTCCAAGATCTCCGATATACTTGCACTCGTTCATTCCGAGTCAACTTTCTACCTCCAGTGATTACTTCACCTTCGAGTACTGCATTGTACACTCGGACGGGGTCACCATCATCTAACTCAAGTTCGCGGCCGATTGTGATTATCAGACGCTTTTCCTCTTGGGTAAGCACGCCATCGTTCAACACCGTTTCAACAATGGCACTGAACACCGAGAGCGTCTCTGGAGCACTGCCCATACCGAGTGTAATCCATTACCTGCCTTGAAGGCTGTCCATATTGTGAATGTATTACTTGCCTGCATTTACTGACGGAGGTTTAATCCCATATGGACCGGCCAGAGGCAAATGTTCGAGTCACGTTCCTGGCCGCATTGCGGTCTTCGTGCCCGCCGGATGGCGGGATTCTTCCCGCTTCTGCGGCACAGCTGGGCTCGCTCCAACCAAGGTGGAATCAAAAATGGCAGAACCGAAGTATGTAATCGAGGCAACCATCCGAACGGATGGAACCGTACAGAGAAAGGATGTGGTCGGAGCAATTTTCGGCCAGACAGAGGGTTTGCTCGGCGAGAGTTTGCAACTCCGTGCGATGCAGCGTAAGGGCCGTATCGGACACGTCGATGTTGAATTACAGAATCAACGAGGCAAGGTACAAGGCATCATTCGTCTCCCGACAATGATTGACCAAGTGACTACTGCAGTAATCGCCGCTGCTCTCGAGACGATTGATCGTATTGGCCCCTGTCAAGCGAATATCAAGGTTCAGAAGATCGAAAACGTTCGGTCTGCCAAGCGGACTCAAGTTGTCGATCGTGCGAAAAATCTCTTGCTCAATCTTGTGAATTCGGGAGCAGAGGAGTCCAGCAGCATCTTAGACGAGGTCCGGTCTGTGCTTACACTTGGAACTGAAACAAATCATCACGGGATGACATGTGGGCCTAACGCAATCGAGAGCAATGCTCTCATCATCGTCGAGGGCCGAAACGATGTTCGGAATCTGTTGAAACATGGCATCAAGAATGCGATTGCCACAATGGGTTCAGGAATTACTGAAGAACTCGTAGAACTCGCGAAGAAGAAGAGTAATGTTACAGCGTTCATGGACGGTGATCGAGGTGGTACTTTGCTCCTTGTTGAACTCGAAGGTGCATTGGGTAACAAATTGACTCATGTTGCACTCGCTCCAGAGAGTCGAGAGGTCGAACACCTTGAAGGCAAAGTAATCACAAAGTGTCTCAATCAGAAGACGGAGGCAAAGAAGATCATCGGTCGTTTGAAGGCTGACCTAGAAAAGCAAGACGATGAAGTACTTGGTAAGAAGGAAGATTTGGCACCAGTCGATGTGCCGGATGCAGTTCGTGATTGGAAAGAATCGTTTGACGGGCTGGCTAAGAATAAGGCTTGCTTCGTCCTTGAAGATGGCGAACTCTCTGAACCGTTAGGTGCGAGTAAACTTGCAGAGGGCGCTGAGAATGTTTCTGGAGCAGTTGGAATGTTGTTTAATGGTAAAATCACATCAAGGACGCTTGAGATAGCCAAGAGTGCTGGTGTACCCCATGTTTTAGCATCATCTGTGAATGAAGATACAATGGAAGGCGTCGAGGTTTTCGTTCTTAGCGATCTTTGATTATGCAGCTTGCATTCCACCAGAGATTCGAATCTTCTGTCGTGCTAGAATTTCAATTTCAGTAGCGATTTCCTGGATTGTTTCGGGGAGATGCGCCTCGTCGAAACCGATAGGGAGTTGAATACCTGGTCCAGGAACTCCATCTAGGACATTTAACAACCGATCCATTCGTTGAATAATTCCTCCATCATTTTTCCAACAGTTTCGATGCTCACTCCTTACACGAATCCATTGGTCAATGTTATCGAGCAAAGGTTCGAATCCTTCGGTAATCTCAGTCCATTCGGATTGGTCGAATTCGGTTTCAATCAAGGGGATTAATCGAAGGAGACGTTGAATTCTCAAATCACGACCTCGTGATGATTCTATGATTAATGGGTCTTCTTTACCAATCCCAAGCCGTTCTCTAAGACCCAATCCGTCCTCCTGTAAGTGAACATCTCCCTCCTCTTGGTCAGGTAAAATATCTCTAAAATCCTGCTTTGTCATGAAAGACTGATCTTTGGGATTAGGCAATTGATGAGTTTCTTCCAGGGTTTTTGTTGGAGATTTAGTATCCTTTTCAACCCTAATTTCTTCATCTCTATTTTCATCCTTCTCAGCATCATCTTTTTTCCCAACAGTTATTCTTTCATCTACTGGCTGATTCAGTGGTTTCTTCCAAGTAGATTCCTTGGTTCGATCGTTATAGTAGAAGAGCCTACCATCTGCTGCTTTCTTTTCTATCCAAGTATCCTTGGGTATGTCTTCTTCAGGCGATGAATGTGTAATTTTCGGGATTTCAATTACGGCTTTTGCCCTTTCTTCGAGACGCATTATCTCTAGGAGCTCTTTACGTTGCATCTCTATTTCTTGACGTTCATTTTGACGATCCCTCGCGATTTCCGCTCTTGCTAAACGCGCTTCAAAATCAGCTAATTTCCACTCTTCATTTCCTTGGACATCCATCTTGAGAATCTCAGCCCTTGAAATTAGCATAGATCGATGCTTCGTTTGGCGGCGGCTGAGGCGGTTAATTTCTGTAGCCACATCTTGGAGTTCACCTTCAATACCCCATTTTAACTGGATAACAGTACGCATGCTTTCAATTCGCGTTTTATCCATGGTTATATCGAGGGAATCCAAGGACTCAAGGAGGTCTTCTGCTAGAGATCCAGCAGTTACTCTATGTTGCACCTGAACATTAAGCTCCTGCGCATCAAGACTCATGAAT
>DAFJ01000031.1 GCA_002497905.1 Euryarchaeota archaeon UBA251 | reverse complement strand
ACCATCTTTCCATACCTCCTTCTATCTGTGCGAATGATTGCTTTCTGTTGCTCCTTCGCGATTTCCTGGCAAATGCACAATTCATCGGGTAGGCCGCACAGATTACAGATGCTTGCCATTCGTTCCTACTCCTTCTTCTCGTTCATCTTGGTGAGCAAACGGGCGATACTCCTCCGAGTCTGCTTGAATTCACCTGAGTTCTGTACTGATCCACCAAGGGACTTCTGAGCCCTTAGCTGCAAGAGCTCCTCTCGGAGTTCGATGAGACGCTTCTCGCGAGCCTCATCGCTCATCTCGTCGATTTCACGGGCCTTGAGATGAGTCATGTAATCACTCCTCCTCTCCGCCGGTCATCTCGGCTTCAAACTCTGCAATAGCTTGGACGCTGGCCTCCACCATCTCGTCTTCGGACATATCTGGAACAGCGTCTTCGTCTTCGTCTTCACTAACTGGTCCTACACGGGACTCAGTAATCTCATAGTCATGAGGAAGGGGCTCAAGACCAACTTCCTCTCGACTCTTGATGATTAGTTCGTTAGGCAAACGTGTGCCCGGGCGCATGATTGCGACAGTGCAACCAATAGTTCCGAGTTTCTTGACAGCAACGGCATAGCCGACGTCCATAGTGGAAAGAGCGGTCTCCCCACAGAACTTGATGTGGCCTGCTTGGAACTTCTGGGTACGGTTACGAGCACCACTGACCTTTCCAGAAAGAACGATCAGACAACCACGTGCACCTTCATTCATGATGTTCATGGCAGTGCTGTTTCCAGCACGTCGGAAGAACCACCCCCGCTCAAGTGAGGAAGCAAGGCGACTCGCCATAATCTGAGCATTTAGAGCAGGCTTCTCGCATTCTCCAACCTCAAGCTTAGGCTGATGCAAGTTGAAGTCCTGCTCCAAGCGGCGGGTGAGTTCATTGATGATACGCCCACGAGTTCCGATAACTCGGCCTACGTTTTCTGCTTCGAGAACAATCATCTCGCCTTCAGGGGTCCTCTTGAAAGTAAGGCCTCCAAAACCGGCATCTTGAGTCTCATGTAGTAGGAACTCCTTGACCAAATGACGCTCAACATTCCGGTTGATGAATGTACGAACGATGTTTTCTTTACTTCCCTTCGCCATCTTAAATCACCTCAGAAATCTCCGTCATCCATGTCCCAGTCGCCTTCCTCAGCAACCGCCTCAAGGAATACCTCGAGATTGACTTGGTAGTGGTTCTTTGGACTTGCACGGCCGCGTGCACGGGGTCGGAAAGCTCGGCGGACTTGGCCACGGTGAGCTGCAACGTGTGTAATCACCATATCTTCGACATCATCGAGGTCCTCATATTGCTCGCGTGCATTATTCATTGCCGAGCGAAGAAGGCGGATGTATGCTAGAGATGCCTTGACCGGGAAACGACCAGGGCCCATTCGACCCTTGCGGTGGCCAGCCATCGTGTTTCCACCCTTCCCCTTGCGAGAGCGGCGGACGTAGGGAATAGCACGAGCCTTACGACGAATGTGGTGCTCATTGTGGCGCTTGTAGCCATCCGGATTATTTGGATCCTCAATCCAGCCATCTGCCTTGATGACCAATTCGAGATAATCAATCGCATCGCCGACTGTCTTGTTACGTAAGAAGCGACAAATTTGGTAGCAGTGCTTGTGATGAATGTCCAGATTCACCGCGCGAGCGGTGGTTAGGCTGTGGAAGCCAGGCGTACTCTGGAGTAGCTGGGTATATCCGCTACGGGGCTTGGTTGAATCTCTTGCCATCTTCCTTCACCTCACTTCAATGCCACATGCTTCGAACCACGGGTTGCACCCACACCGACACCAGTGTGCGTAACTCCACGTCGTGTTGGAGCGAATTCTCCGAGAGCATGTCCAATCATCTGTTCCCGCACTTCAATCTCAACGAACTTCTGCCCGTTATGAATAGCGATAGTCTTGCCCACCATGGCAGGCATGACATACATGCTTCGACAGTGAGTACGCACAGTGCGCTCACTCTTGACGACACGGTCATAGAGATGCTGTTGCTCACGAGGTAGTCCGTTCAGAAGAGTGCGTCGGACCTTTGCAGGTACGATATCTGCGATGCAAATACCTGGATCATCATCAGGGAGGACCAGAGGCATTGCCTTGAGTTCCTCAATCTTGTAGCCGCGATAAAGGAATTCACGTTCGCGCCGACCTGCGAGTCGAGAACGGCGCTTACGTGCCTGACGACGTGCGATCTTCGGAGTACGGAACATCTTCTTCTTCTTACGACCCATGGATCAGACCTCCTTCGACTTCGAGCGACCGCGCCCAGTTCTACTAGGTGCGATATGACCAACCTTCTGCCCAGGTGGAGCAGTGCGTGGTACAGAGTTAGGACCGTGTACAGCCTGATGGTTACCCCCACCGTGCGGGTGATCCACTGGATTCATTGCGACACCAGATACTGATGGATACAACTTACCTCGCGCCTTAGCTCGATAGTGAGCAGAACCAGCCTTCATCATCGGCTTATCGGTTCGGCCATGGCCTCCGAGAATACCGATCGATGCACGGCAATTCGCGTTGAGTTCTTTCATTCGGCCCGATGGTAGGCGGACTCTGACAATATCGCCCATATTCGATTCGACGACTGCTGAATTACCGCCACTACGAGCAATCTTTCCACCATCGCCGGGCCGTGCCTCGACGTTGCTGATGGGAGTACCTTCTGGGATGCTCCCCAGTGTCGTGATATTTCCAGGTCGAAGAGAGACATTGTCTCCAATGGCAATCTTCTGACCAACACCCATTCCTTCGGTGGCGACTATGTGGAAATCCTCGCCACTATCCATTTTCACACGCGCGAGTGGTGCGGTGTGGACAGGACTATGGATCAACTCTACGACAGTTACCACTTCGTCCTCAATACGAGGAACTTGGGAACGTCCAGGGAAACGATGGCTCCGGACGCGGTTCTTCGGGGACGAACCCCGGCGTTGTGAACGTGTTCTCTTACCCATAATAATCACCTCATCAGAAAGCGCCGAGTTTCAGCGCTGCCTCCTCCGCATCGTAACCTTCCGCGAGCTTGACACTCGCATGCTTGCCAGTTTTCATGATTCGTGTGTTGACTTTTGCAACCTTGACTTCGAGCAGTTCCTCGACGGCTGCCTTGATGTCTGCCTTTGTCGCACGGCGACGTACGATGAACTCGATTCGGTTGTTGTTTTCCCTATGCCCACTCGGGTCGGGATCAGCAACACGACGTGCGTTGAGGGACTTCTCAGTAATCCATGGCTGAAGAATCACATCATAGGGGTCGACCATCAGAATCACCTCATCTCCTCGACAGCTTCCTTGGTGTAGACCGTTAGCCGTCCAACGTCACCACCAGGAGCAAGATGCTCGGCGGAGAGATCCTTCACGGCGACGACATCGACGCCAGGTAGATTACGAGCAGCACGCCCGAGAGTGGATTTGTCAGATACTACAAGCAAGACGCTCTTTGGGGTCTTTCGACGTCGTCCGCGCATCTTGCCCTTGCCAGCTCGGATACTTCGACCGCTCTTTGCACGCGAGAGATCTTCACCGAGGCCAATTGCCTCCATCATGGACACGAAACGCTGAGTTCCCTTGTCAAGATCAAACGATTCGATACTTCCCTTAGCTGCCTCAATGACAAGTGGGAAGGATACATCCTCTGAGACACGGTGACCACGTGATCGAACAATATCTGAGTCGTTGGATGCAGCAATAGCACTATCTCGTGCAGCACGTCGCTCTTTCTGGTTAAGTTTCTGAGACCAATCCTTGGCAACTTTCGGACCATGAGCTCGTCGACCGCCGCGAGTGTGCGGGTTTTCTGCACCCTCGCGAGATCCTGAACGACGCATAATTCGACTAACACCACGACCCTTGCCCCACCATTCGACGGAGTGCTTCATTCCAGCAACGGGCTTACGACGACCTTCGTGAGCACGGTGGCCATACGGCTGGCGCCGATTGGCACGAGAGGAGTGAACTGCACGACGTACGAGGTCGGTTCGGACCGCGCTTGAGAATGCATCAGGAAGAGAGATTGAAGAGCCGGACTTAGCCGAAGCAGAGGTCTCATCTGAGAATGAAATTGCAATAGTCTTCGTCTTCATTCATCATACCCCCTGCTTGCTAGAATTACTCACATGCGTAATCTCAATCTTCTCAGGTTCAACATCACCCTTCGATCGTGTCGCATCACGGAAGCGAAGAAGACGCTTGGTAGGACCAGGAAGGCTTCCCTTGATGATTACGTATTGATTCTTCACCTCACCATAGCGGAGGAATCCACCTGCTGGAGTGATGTTGTTGTTCTCAGAATCGTCGATAATCAAGATCCGCTTATTGTACTCAGTACGATGATGGAACCCAACCTGACCCGCTTGGGGAACAGTGGAACGAACGTATCCAGTACCGAAGTCACCGAGGTTACCCGCTTGGCGTCGCTTCTTACTGTTCTTGTGACTAAGGAGTTTGACACCCCATCGCTTAACAGAACCTTGGAATCCTTTGCCCTTGGTAATACCAACAACGTCGACATCTTGGCCAACACCATAGACGTCATCGAAGATAATTTCCTTACCGAGGTTCTCCTTACCCCACTCGAGGCGAGCTTCGATATTACCACCGGTCAAACCAAGCTCCATGATTTCAGGGGTCTTGGAAGGAGAGCCGCTCACGAGAGAGGGCTGTGTCGCAACAAGTATCCTTACTTCCTCGAGGACGTGCTCCTTTAGAGCATTGAAATTGGCCTCAGAATCGTGATTCTTGGGCATAGTCTGGCGACCACCGCGCTTAGCCGGCTTGATGCCATCTTGCATCTGGCTGTCAGCCTTAGAGCGGTTAGCGAATCTAGGGAAAAGTCCCTTGATGTTCTCATCGAGATCTTCAGCGTCGGCCCATGCTTCACCTGCGGTTTGGAGACCGTAGGGAGTCATGTGGTAGCCACGGACTGCGAGAACCCGAATTGGAGGAACCTCGACGACAGTAACAGCGTGACGGACTTCGATACCAGCACTGGGAGAATAGGGATTGAGGTCACGCATCAGAACGTGGGTCATACCGGCCTTCCAACCAGCAAATCCCTGGACACGCACCTCATCCAAATCAGTCGTGGGCCATGATTTGACCCGTCCATGTTGTCGGTTCGCCCGCTTACGCGGACTGAACGCCATGCTACCTCTACGAGGGCGATGCTTGTCGGCCATGTTGTGTTTCCTCCAATGGGTTGTTTGCAATTCAGAGGCCACCGAAGCGGCGTGAACCGGCTCAGGGAACGCAGGAGCAACCGTGACACCCGGCCGCTGCGGCGATTGCCTTGGCGGCGTGCCGGGATGCTGTTGCAGAGCCCGTCAGTGTCTGGTTGCTCGCGTACTGAGCAGCCCTCCGACCTCAGTCGAGTATATCAACGGTTCGACTTTGAATCGGGTTATCTTCGATGCACGCCGCCCCGAAATATGTCTCAGGATTAGATGGAACCATTTTCAACCCTGACGGAGGAAGGATGGTTCCATGTCGCCGATGGTTCTGCACCCATTCCTTCAGGATGAAGCAGTAGAGGCACGCGCTTACCAGCTAGAAGCCGTCAACGCATGCTTGTCGACCTCTACACTTCTCGTCCTCCCCACTGGAATGGGGAAGACAGCGGTTCAGTGGATGGCGATTGCAGAAAGGCTCCGAACTAAAGAGGGGAGAATCATCCTTGTCGCACCTACAAATGCCCTAGTTGATCAGCAACATCGAGGCTTGGAACGGGTCCTAGCCATAAGCGATGAAGACAGGGTAGGTCGCCTTACAGGAGCAACACCACCTGCAAAGCGCAAAGATGAATGGGCTCTAAATCGAATTATTGTTGCAACACCTCAAGTGGTTCGAAACGATGCCATGAAAGGTACATTGGACTTATCCGATATCACACTCCTTGTAGTCGATGAGGCACATCGTGCCACGGGTAATGCTGCCGTAGCCCAACTAGGCGACCTACTGATGGCTGCGAACCCTGATGCTCTGATTCTCGGAGCAACAGCATCTCCTGGATGGAACGAAGCCGGAGTAGAGGAAGTATGTGAACGGCTTCATCTCTCAGGGATCCATGCACGCGGATCTACAGAAACGATGTTACAGCCATATGCGTCGAATCTTGAGGTTGAGGAAATCAAAGTCCCTGTTCCGCAGGAACTCAAAGATCTCGCAAGGCCCCTAGAGGGGTGGTTGGGAACCATAGTACAGAGGGAACGTCGTTTGGGCCATTATGTTCGAAGTGGAACAATCACCGTGGGAGGATTGAATGAAGCAATGCGTAGGGC
>DAFJ01000010.1 GCA_002497905.1 Euryarchaeota archaeon UBA251 | reverse complement strand
GTAGGTGGTGCACGTTTATCCTTCCCTGGGCAAGTGTTGGGATGTAACTACTCTGGCGATGACCCAACAGTAGGTCATTACCTCTTTCTAGGAAGCGGAGATTTTCACCCGATTGGATTGGTAATGCATACTGGAAAACCCCTTGCTATGCTCGATCCATATACAGATGAAGCTTCAGAAATGGGTAAAGATCGAATTGAGCGAATTCTTAGGCAACGTTCTGCTCTAATTATGTCTTCAATGGACAAACAAAGATTTGGGATTCTAATTGGATCAAAACCTGGTCAGATGCGTCGTAATTTAGCCATGCGAATGAAAAATAAGCTGAAAAAGCACGGTAAAAATGCATATTTGATGGCAATGGAACATGTTGGTCCTGAGTTGATAGATTTCTATCCTGTTGATGTATTTGTCAACACCGCCTGTCCAAGGATTGCTATTGATGACGCGGTTAAATACGCTAAGCCGATGATTACCCCGTACGAATTAGAGGTAGTTTTGGGCGAAAAGAAATGGGAAGATGGATATCAATTCGATGAAATTCATTGACTTTCTAAATCGGTATTGTCATATCGTTTAGAGTATACCGAAGGCTGTGTCGAATAGGGATTGGTCCACAGTCACCTTTGAGAGAAGGTTGCAGGTAGTGTATCATGGGTTGGTAATTGCTGCTCTTGTAATTCTCTCTGCTCAACTTCTTGAAGGCGTTCTTAAGCCACTTTTCCTTGCCTTTGGACTCTATTTTGTTCTCAAGCCGGGTGCGGATTGGCTCAATAATCATGGATTCAGTACGCTTCAAGCGAATGGGACGATGCTTCTTCTACTGATTCTAGCCTTGTCTCTGATTGGCCTTTTTGCTTGGCTCCAGGTGGATGCTTTCCTGTCAGATCAGGTCAAGATTAACGAATTGGAGTTGGCTTATGCAAACCTCTTGGTGACTGCTGAAAATTGGCCTCTTGTTGGTGATTATGTCACGAATATGGATACTTCTCAATCACCATCGATGATACTCGCTGATATGGGTATAGAGGTAGGCTCTGCAAGCCAAATAGCTTCACTTTCAGGCATGGTGTTCAATTCCCTTACTGTACTCTTCTTTTTGCTGTTCATCATCTTTGAAGCAAATTTACTTCCCGGTAGGATTGAGGCTGCTTTCCCAGGGGATTCACTTGGGCGTTTCCAAAATATCGCAGAACGCGCACGTGATGGCATTAACGCCTACATTGTTGTCAAGACCGGTGTCAGCATCGGCACAGGAGTCTGTGCAGGAATCCTCTGCCTTTTGTTCGGGATTGATCTCTGGTTTGTTTGGGCGATCCTTGCAATTATCCTGAACTATGTGCCTTACATTGGTTCACTCATCGCATCTGTACCACCCATGATTCTTGGAGTATTGATGCTCAATGACCAGCCAATGCTACTCCTTACCTTCGTTGGACTTCTAGTCGCTAACCAGCAGTTCTGGGGTGGTTTTGTAGAGACAAAATGGTCTGGTGAGGCGCTGGATCTGAGCCCAGTACTTCTCCTTCTTGTTGTTGCTTTCTCCTACTGGCTCTGGGGTGTTGTTGGAATGGTTATCTCGGTGCCTTTCACTGTGATTATCAAAATTGTTCTTGATACAGTGGACCAGACTCGTCCTCTTGCTGTACTGATGTCTGAACGCAGTCCTGATTTACAGAAAGTATGGAACGATGCGCTTCGTGATGGCCGTCTAGATGACTGGGAATTCACTCGTATTCTAGAACTCCAGCGGAATTTGGATATTGATGAGGCTCAAATGAATCGAGCTGCTGGGCGTGCGGCAATGATTAGTGCACTCGAGCGCGATTCAATGTCTCCTATTGAGCGCGAGTTCATCCTCAAGCACAGCCGAGCAGTTAGTATGCACAAGGATGCCTCAAGTGTTCTGAACCCAGGCGCCCTTTCTCCGATGGCTCGAGACATGCTTGAATCGATGCTTTCTTCGTTTGAAGATGAATGATCATTCTTCTTCGGAAGGGGGTAGAAAGCGTGCTCCTCCAGGAAGCATGACTTGTCCGGCTCCGTTTTCAAAATCCTGAGGGCGTGCGGAGAGGCTGGAGGTGAAGAATAGGCCAAGGCCAATACCGAAACCGAGGCCGGTGATTAGACGAATCGGGTTTGTGGATTCATAATCTGTCAGTAATTGTGTGAATCCATCGATTCCCATTGGCACGGCGCAGAGTAACCCTATTCCGAGGAATGCGTGCATTCTACGGTTGTTCTGATAGATGCCAGTGAGGGTATTGTCTGGGAAGATGGAGAGTAGTGTGTCTCTGATTGTCCACCTGTTTAGGCCAAATCTTCCAAAGAGTGCAGCGCCCAGAGCTGCTCCCGCGAAAATGCCAATATCTCTTACACAGACAGGCATTTGGTTTTCGTTGATTACCCATGATCTGGAGTATTTTTGATGACAGTTAATATCGCCGAATCCATAGGTAAACGCCCACAGTGGATTCATCTCGCCCCATGCGAAAGTACCACCATGTGCGCTTTGGTTGTGTCCTAATTCTGAATCTTCAGACCAGTTATGGTTACCCCAACTATCGTGGCTGAAGTAGTCAATTGAATTCGCTCTTCCTGAAAGTTCAGGGACAGAACCGGTTGGAAGCATGGCAGGTGCAAGGAAACATAGGAAGAGGTAACCTCCGAATACTCCTGCAATCCAAGTAGCAGTTCGGCGTTCTCGACGCCTATCCTGGCGGCCGTTTATCTCCATTGGCGCAGTTATTATCTGAATAGATATCATTCTTAGGGAGCCTGTCTTTCCGAATAGGTAAAATCGCATTCATCGAATCGATTGCGAGGGAGCGGAGATGAGTCTAACCATTCGAGAGATGTTAGGGCTCTCGCTTTTCATCGGTTGCATCTTTGCTACAATGGGTTCATTCCTCACGATTTTCGCTACAGGTGTCGACGATGTTGATCTTGAAGCCGCGGGTAGAGTCGGGGCAATCGTTGGTACATCCGTAGCAGTAGTGATTTTCACCTACGGATCAGTATCGAAGATACTCGGTGTTGAGAAGGCAATACCGGTGGACCGTACCATTCGGATTGAGACAATTCGTTCGATGTTTCATTCGATTGATATGATGGCAGTCGAGAACAATTTGAAATGGTCCGTATCTAGGAAGATTATGGATTCATCTGGCACACCGACCATCGATTTACATGACATGGATATCCGTGGAGCGGATGCCATTGTGGCAGTTCTCCTGAAGAATCGGAATAGCCTCGGGCGCATCCGAATTGTGACGGGAACCGGGCGAGGTTCAGCAGCAGGAGGGGTCGATCTAACGGTTGCAGAGCACGTCATCTCCAAGTTACGACGTTCAGCATCTTCACACGGTTGGCAGTTCATCGAAAAGCGGAGTCACATTCTGCTCCGACCAATGGGTCGAAAACCGACTAGGGCGGTTTGGCTTCGTCGTTTCCTCGTTGGCGTTGTGCCAATTACTGGTTCCTTGGCTCTTGCATTCCGAGATCTCGCCGGTTCTGCGCCTGGCGCAGGCCAGAATGGTTTTCTCTTCGGTTTTGCAATCGGATTGATGGTAACTGCGATGATGGCTTCACATCGTGACAGAACAGGGTGACCTGTTTCTCAACGCACATCATTCATGAGTGGTGGACTCGAGGAGAGGGCATGGCATCCGTCAGGTTGGAGATGGATCGTTTGTCTCACAAGGACATCCGTCAACAGAGGAGAGGCATAAGACACCTTTTCGAACTCGATGATCCATCGGCCCTACCTGCGTTTATCCCATTCCTTGATCATGATGACGAGTGGTTTGTAGATCAGTGCGTGGAAGCGATTAGGAGATGGCATGATGGTGAGGATAAGACGCTTCTCAACCGACTCTCCTCCCATTCTTCACCTCGCCTCCGTCGCCTTGCAATTGATATCGAGGATCGTCACGTGGATTCATCTGAAGTTCTCGATACTTTGCGTAAGGACAAAGATGTGGAGGTCCGAAAGCGCGCATGGATTCGTAGCTTACATCGTTTTTCTGGCGAGAAGTTTCTAGGCCTTGCGACTGAGGCTTTAGAATCTCGATTAGTAATGATTCGTCGTTCAGCAATAAACGTCGCAGGACGCCGTTCTATAGACGTAATAGTTGAAGAAGGACTACAGGATTTATCACCTACTGTCGTCATTGAATCCATCCGTTTCCTTCCAAAGGAACATCCCGGATTGATTGAATGTCTTCAGAATGGTGCTGCGATAGTCAGAGCCGCGGCTTTTCGGAGGATTTGTGAATCAAGGGATCCGACTGATGAGGAGTTGATGCATCTCCTTGCTGAGTTAGGTCCTGATTCAATCGAGGCTGCGTTTGAATCCCTTCGAGGAGGGGTGCGCTGGGCCTCTCCTCCCTTGGATGATATTGTGTTTTCATTGGACAGTGAATCATTTGTCCCACGGTTAATCCGGAGGGCACCTGAGAACGACGTGGATCCAATTCGTGCTCTTCTTCTGTCTTCAGGGGATGGAGGTATCCGCTCGATGAGAATCCTTGAGGATCTCATTGGTCGTTCCTTCGGGCCTCTGACTGCGGAAGCACTCGAGTTGATTGCCAGTCAAAGGGATGATGAGCCGATGGCCGTATTGGCGAAGAGCGTACTTGAGGACAGTGCACTCCATCGAGGTGATTCTGAATGAGTTCAATCGTCCATCGACTTGATACCGCTCCTAGGCATTCTCAACGTTATGCTGGCGGCATCGATATCCCTTCCCCACTGGGTCGCCGCCTCGTTCTTTCTTTCCCTCGTTGGTCTCCTGGTTCCTATTTGATTCGTGAATACGGACGATTCGCCCATGATTTCCGATCTTGGGCTATTGTCGATGGAGAGTCTGTAGATTGTATCTCAAAGCGTCATGGGTCCAATGAGGTACATGTCTCCATACCCGATGGTGCATCTTCCGTCCATGCAAACTGGCTTGCTTTTGGTAATGATCTAACGGTGCGTACCAATCACATTGATCCGTCTCATTTCCACATGGTTCCGAGTGCAACATTCCCTCGAGTGATTCGTGGTTCCAATGCTCCAGAGGGTCCATATCTAGTACAGATTGATCATCCTGAGGATTGGACAGTTTCGACTCAACTTACAACTGAAGGAACCGAGCCATGCCCGACTGGTATACGTTCCATTTTCAGTGCTGCTTCACGAGATGCCCTTTACGATGGAGTGATGGAAGCGAATGCTACACCAGAGGTCCCATTCAATGCAGGGGGTCGCCGGTTCCGTCTGAAGCTATGGGATGCAGGTGGCCTGCCACTTGCTGAAGATCGTGTGAATTATCTGGTTAAGTCGATGCAAGATCTGTTTGCAGAGTTCCATGCTTTGTTCGGTGAACCTCCATGGGACAATTATGTTGTGATTCTCCATCTCACTGAGAAGGCACGAGGTGGCTTGGAACATACGGGTAGTCAATCGAGTCAGATGCCACGTACATCGATGGATGAGGGTGACAAAGAAGGTTGGCGGGACCTCATTTCTTTACTTTCACACGAGTATGTTCATGCTTGGAATGTCAAGCGGTTGCGTCCGAAAACCTTCGAGGATTATGATCTATCCATCGAGATGCATACTGACCTTCTGTGGTGGTTTGAGGGAGTCACGAGTTGGTTAGGTGACATGATGTGTTTGAGAAGTGGAGTATGGTCAGATGAGGATTGGGCGGCTGACCTGAAGCGAAAACTCACTCGACACCACGGTATGTCGGGCTGGGATCATCAGTGTCTTGCAGACGCAAGTCATGAGACCTGGTATCACCTCTATCGGCCTCATCCCCATTCAGCAGAGACCACGATTTCGTACTACCTACAAGGCGAGATTGCAGGGATGATTCTCGATCTCGAGTTACGTCGCCGAACCAAAGGAACAGTTGGACTCGATGATGTAATGGTTGATCTTTGGAATAGGCATGGCTTGCACATTGAAGGAGATTCAGGTAAGGGTGGCATTGATCCTCGAGGAATTAATGAAGTTGACATTATTGCTTCGATGAATCGTTTGACAGGTGGTCGGTTAAATGGAGCTGTGCGCCGTCTAGTTCACGGGTTAGGTGCTCCAGACATGGGCCTCTGGGCTAAGGGGATGGGTCGTCGCCTGGAACCTTTGGATGACAAGGATTCAGTCGGATGGCTCGGAATTCATCTGAATGAGTCACCGCTGAGGGTACGGTCTTTTCTTGCAGGTAGCCCGGTTAGAGAGGCTCTACAGCCCGGTGACGAGATTGTAGCTGTGGATGGGCGCCGCACTCGTACCTCATCTGATCTGAAGTCCGCCCTTCGTGGAAAGATAGATTCAGAGATTTTAGTGACTCTTGCCCGGCATGGCGGCTTAATCGAAGTGGGCGTAAAAACAGGTAATAATCCGTTACATCCAGTAATGATCAAGGGTAAAGGAAATGCCATTTGGCGCACATTTGCTGATTCACGGCGCTGATTATTCGAGTTCACTGAGTGGATAGAAACGATTTGGATAATCCACAGAGATTGAGTGTTTACTGGATTTAGGCGGATATATTTCGCCTGACATCGCCATGTCGAGGACAGCTTGTTTGTCAATCTCAAGATGTTCTTTGCCTGGCCATGAACGTACCTCGATAGAATCATCCTTCAGATAATCGACTTCAATAGCCGGAATTAGCCGTAGATTGAGCTGCAGTGCGGAGTTGTATCGATGATGGCCATCTAGGATGGCCCGACTCGCTCGATCAATTAGAATTGGTTTGATGTAACCTCCTCGCTTTTGAATCGCTTCAACCATTTTCTTCAGCGTTTTTGGCTTGATTTCCTCGTGAGGCCGAAGGGCCACAACCTCGATGAGGACTATCTCCATGACCTGACGTGTGCGTTCAGATTCAAAACGGCTTGGCTTGATAGAGCGGTTGATTCATGTGGGCGCTGGTTGGAAAACGGATATGGGCGATGCCGGGTCAACGGGCCAACTAGATGAGCCGCTTCGCCATT
>DAFJ01000004.1 GCA_002497905.1 Euryarchaeota archaeon UBA251 | reverse complement strand
GATAATGACGGTGATGGTTTTGGAGACAACCCTGCTGGTGAGGCTTACGACGACTGCCCTAATGTTTGGGGCACTTCATGGAAGGATACCTTTGGTTGCCCTGATCTCGATGCAGATGGTTGGTCAGATCTTGCTGATGATTTCTTCAATAAACCATCTCAGTGGAATGATACCGATGGGGACGGTCTTGGAGATAATTGGAGAATCGATTCCTGGAATTCTTCCAGATTGAGTCACTGGCCAGGTCAATGGATTGCAGGAGCTTATCTTGCTGATCCGAGTCCACTTGATCGTGACAATGACGGATATGAAGACGTCGAATTAGATACTTCGATTGGTCCGTTCGACGATTGTCCAGATCAGCCAGGTGACTCGTTCCGAGATCTCTATGGGTGTGTTGATACGGATGGTGACGGTTGGTCTGATTCTTTCGACGATATGCCGGAAAATCCCGATCAATATTCTGATTCTGATGGTGATGGGTATGGTGATGCCCCCGGTTTCCCAGATTCTGATGATTGCCCGACACGCTTGGGCACTTCCACGATTGATGCAATTGGCTGCCCTGACAATGATGGGGATGGTCTCTCTAACGATGGAGACGAATGCCCTACTGTGTTTGCAGATACGATGAATGGTTGCCCGGATACTGATGGTGACGGTTATCCTGACACTGCGGAATCTGGCCTTATTGATGACTGTCCTCAGGATGCAGGAACCTCGACAATCGATCTCATAGGATGCCCTGATGCGGATGGGGATGGTTGGTCGGATACCGAAGATGCTTATCCTGATGATGTAACTCAGTGGAGCGATGTTGATGGAGATGGTTACGGGGATAACGAGAATGGAACCGATGCGGACGATTGTCCTGGAAAATCGGGGACTTCCACAGAAGGTGGCCTAGTCGGTTGTGAAGACAGCGATTTGGACGGATATGCCGACATCATCGATGGCAACTCAACAATTCCAGGTGGTTGGGCTCTCGATGATCGTCTTTGGTCTGATGGAGATGATGATGGCTTCGCTGACCAACAGGGTACGGAACTGTCTGATGATTGCCCCCTTGTACCAGGTAATTCAAGCCTCTTCACATTGGGCTGCCCTGATACGGATGGCGATGGTTGGGCTGACATAGTTGATCCGGATGATGACAACGATGGTTACTATGATGTAGACGAGTTCGCAGATGGTTCGGACCCCTATGATGCAACGAGTCAACCAGTCGATCTTGATGGGGACAATACCCCTGATCGCCTACAACAGGAGGCGGGGCTTGATCCAGTGATTCAGTCCGCACTTTCGGTTGCTATTCTCGCGATTATTGCTATCGGAGCAGGTATGTCAGTACTTATCTGGCGCTCTGCGACAAGTCGCCGTTCTAACTACGAAAAGATTCGGACCCTATTGGACGAGGCTGAGGGCTTTGAGGGTCTTATGGCGGTAGAGAAGGACATCGAATCATTGTCTGATAAGAACGGCATTGATGCTGGCCAAACCGCTCTTCTATTCGATCGTCTTGGTGATCGCCGCTACAAACTCGAGGAGGAGATGCGCGCGGCACAACAAGCTGAATGGTGGGCGCAGCAGCAGGCTCATGGTCAACAGTGGGCTGAGTGGCAGCAGCAGCAGCAGGGTTGGGACCAACAGCAGGGTTGGGGTCAACAGCAGGGTTGGGACCAGCAAGGCTGAGAATCCGTATTTCCAAGCGCAGCATTGATGACGAGTGTGCAAGGCTCCATCTTCAATGAAGGTCATCAATGACACCATCCATGGCTCCTTCGAGATTGATGGAGTTCGAGAGGAACTTCTCGCTACGCCAGAGTTCAATAAACTAAGCCATATCAAGCAACTCGGCCTTGCTCACCTTGTTTTCCCAGGTGCGCACCATACGCGTTTTGAGCATTCTCTAGGCGTCTCACACCTCGCCGGAAGAATGGCTTCAAGCTTGGACCTCGATCCACATGAGCAGATGACTGTAGAGGTTGCGGGAATGCTTCATGATGTGGGGCACGGGCCCTATTCACATACTCTGGAACATATCCTTCATGAGCGCGGTGGTGCTGATCATATGCATATCACAGAGGGTATCATCACAGGGGATTACGAGGTCCTTTCGGATGATGAGCAGAAGATCCTTGGATCGCGTCGGACCATTCCTGAGATTCTTGAATCACATGGTATTGATCCGGACAAGGTAGCATCACTAATCCATGGTCCAGATGCAGGTGGCAAGGAGAGGAATCTGTTCCATTGGGGTGAAGGCGCTGAAGCCTTCGAATCCGCAGATCACACTCTAGCACATCTTGTCCACGGGCCAGTTGACTGTGATCAGATGGACTACCTACTTCGAGATGCGCATTTTACAGGGGTGCGTCACGGGATTATCGATCATGATCGCCTTATCCAATGTCTCACGCGTCACAGCGGGGACATCGCAGTGACTGAGGGGGGACTCGCCGCCCTTGAGGGGATGATGACAGCCCGCGCCCTGATGTACAGCGCCGTATACTTCCACCGTGTCACTCGAATAACTGAGGTGATGCTTTCTCGTGCAGTTGAGCGTGCGGGAGATCGTTTACCTGAAGCGAGACAGATGCAACGAATGGTGGATGCAGAGGTATGGCACGCCCTTGACCAGGCAGGTCCCTTCTCACGAGACATTCTGAAGCGTCTGAAGTATCGTCGTCTGATGAAGAATAGTGTCACACGCCGGATGGATGAATTGACATCTGAGCAGATTGATCGTTTAGTTCACCTCGCGACACATTCAGAGGATCGAATCCAGATTGAGGATCAGATAGCACAACGAGTAGGCCTCAATCCAGGTTATGTTGCGATAGATGTCCCGTCTGTCAAACTCCTTCTCTCGGAACCACGTATGGCAGCAGTGGATGTTCGCGTGGTAGGTAAGGATGGCCGTACGCGTTGGTTCAAGGAACACACTCCAATCGCGGATGCACTGAGAAAGCGCCAAGTTAGTCAGCATGCGATGTCAGTCATCACTCTACCTGAAGCAGTCAAAGATGTCGCTGCAATCGCTGAGCGTATCATCTACGATTGATTCACTTTTTTCAGTTCAAATTACAGCATTGGGACTCGTTAATAAGCCAGATATCCAGTCGCGAGGTCAACCAAGGTGAATCAGCCTAGGAGTTGAAGGGATGCACAGCCATTTGAAGCAAGTTTACGAGAATGTGAAGCGGAGAGATCCAGACCAGCCGGAGTTCCATCAGGCTGTTCTTGAGGTGCTAGAAAGTTTGACGCCCATTGTGGATGAGCGCCCCGAATTCCTATCTGCTAACATCTACAATCGTGTAGTTGAGCCCGAGCGTCTAATTCAGTTCAGAGTCCCATGGGTCGATGATGAGGGCAACATGCAGGTGAATCGTGGTTTTCGAGTCCAGTTCAACGGTGCGATTGGACCCTACAAGGGAGGATTTCGATTCCATCCATCTGTCAACGCTTCGATTCTCAAGTTCCTTGGTTTTGAGCAGATTTTCAAGAATAGCCTAACTGGTCTTCCGATGGGCGGTGGAAAAGGTGGTTCAGACTTCAACCCTAAGGGAAAGTCCGATAATGAAGTCATGCGTTTTTGTCAAGCCTTCATCGGCGAGCTATGGCGCCATATCGGCCCTGACACGGATGTTCCTGCAGGCGATATCGGCGTAGGTGGTCGTGAGATTGGTTACATGTTCGGCATGTACAAGAAAATGGCCAACGAGTGGTCAGGCGTCCTTACTGGAAAGGGGCTACCTTACGGTGGTTCTCTGATTCGTCCAGAGGCAACTGGTTATGGTTGCGTTTACTTTGTTCGTGAGATGCTTGCGACGAAGGGCGAGACCATGGAGGGGAAGAGAGTTGCAATTTCTGGAAGCGGTAACGTGGCCCAGTTCGCTGCTGAGAAGGTCCTAGACCTTGGTGGAATACCAGTTACAATGTCTGATTCTAGTGGTTTCATTCATGATTCTGCAGGCATTACACGTGAGAAACTTGCATGGGTAATGGATCTCAAGAACGAGCGCCGTGGCAGAATTAAGGAATATGCCGATCACTTCGACGGTGTAGAATACCACGAGTCTAAGCCTGAGCCAGCGATGAACGGACTTTGGTCGGTTGACGTCGATGTTGCACTCCCATGTGCAACTCAGAATGAACTCAATGGTGAGGAGGCCGCAGCTCTAGTAGCCAACAGTGTCATGGCCGTGGGCGAGGGTGCTAACATGCCTTGCACCCCTGAGGCAGTCGAGGCTTTCCAGAAGGCCGGTGTTCTTTTTGCTCCCGGAAAGGCATCTAACGCTGGCGGTGTCGCCACTTCCGGACTTGAGATGTCCCAGAACTCCTTGCGAATGTCTTGGACGAGGGAAGAGGTTGACGAGAAGCTCGACGGTATCATGGTCGGGATTCACAAGGCTGCTTACGAGACAGCAGAGAAGTATGGTCGACCGCATGACTATGTGTTCGGCGCAAACGTAGCAGGCTTCCTGAAGGTTGCCGAGGCTATGCTTGCCCAGGGTTCTTGGGGCTGAATCACTCGCCTGTATCTTCGTCGGCCATATTCGGACCGTCAGGTACAACCGGCGGATGCATCGCAGCAGCGAGTAGTGCACACATTACACATGAGATGATGATTGATCCACTAGTTGCGTGGATTGTCCATCCATACGGTTGAATGAATACCTCCCCATGAGCAGTGATTGCCCATTGCGAACCATCGAAGTTCTTCTGGTGTCCCAAAGAAGTCAAGAAAAGCCATAATTTCTACTCAGGGTCTACGCGATATAACCAATGCCGAGAAAATCATGCATATGACCAACATAATCGCTGAAAATCCCGGAACTCGTGTGTCGTTTGTGGAATCATCCGATACAACCTCTGTAGATTCTTCGTTTGAATCAATCACTACGGCCTCATCACTCACCATTGCCTCAACATCGATCTTCAAAATAATATCATGACATTCTGGCATATCTATAGGACACAATAATCTAGGCCCAAGAATAATCGTCGAAGTATTCTCACCCATTGCATTAACTCCTGAATCTTCGTACCAAAAACCACACAGATATCTTTGTTCGTTGTAGCTATTCAAGTTGTATTTTGGATCACATACGTCAACGATTAGTGTGCGGTTCTCAACTAGATTTTCTAAACTCGAATCTTCGATTTCTGTGATGCCATCTTTCAACAAAATGGCGGATTCAAAATTTGTCCCTAACCACGGATCAAGGGCTGATGAAAATTTAGTACCTGGTTCAGGACCAGCTATCTCATCATCAGTGTCTACAGTATTACGAGTAATGCTTTGGATATTTTTGGTTTCAATATTAACTTCACCTTGGGAAATTATGTACATTGAAACAGGTCCTCCTGAGACTGCTACTGGATTACAAGGAGTCCAAGGGCCTGGATTCATGTTCATTGAAACACTAGGAGCAATTGATGATCCTGAATAACCTGACATCAATTGCCAAGTATTTCCAACATGTGATACGATATCGCCAGCAAAATACCCTCCTAAATTGGCAGTTAATTGACTCCATGGTTGTGGATTATTACAATCACTAGGTGAGCACATACGCCAAGTGGGGATTGTGACAACCATCCACGGCAAATTTATTTCGATGGATGGCCAGATATTGTTATTTGAGTACTCTGAAATCCATGTGTTACCGTCTGGTCCAACAACAATATCTCCTTCTTGGTAAGTTACTGTTGAATCATATGTTGTTGCCACTTCATTGCAATCACATTGAACCCATCCAACGTCCCACATAATTGTGAATATGATGGGACCGGGAGGGGTAGAAACTACCACTCCTCCGCTAGGAACTGTGGGGTTATGATTCATGATAGATACCCAAATCACTCCATTTTGTGTAACCAAATCACCAATCATATAGTTGGCTGAAAATGCTGTATTTATGTCCCATTCTCCTTCTAAATTATTATTCGATGAATCACACCAATCGCATGTTCGCCAATATTGATTAGGGCCCGGAGATGCCCCTGCAGGAACTGACGAAATTGCCCAGTATACTTCGTTGTTGTATACGACTCCATCGAATTCAGAGTATGAATTCGCACTTTGATAATCAGGTAATTGGGACTTGATATCATCACAAGTACATTCGATCCATGCTAATGCTTGAACACCAAGTGGGCCGGGTTCAATTGTATTTTGTAGCCTTATTGAAATATAGAATTCATTGCCGTATGATACAACATCTCCCACATCGTATGGGGGTCCTGAGACAGTCCATATTGGCCAATTATTGTTCAAAGAAGCTGCTTCTTCACATGGAGTCAATGGATCTCCACAACCATCCCAATCCATACTAAATTCGGGACTCATTCCACCTAGAACATTTGCAACATTCGGACTCCATAGATCTCCCGAACCTGTGGGACTTTCTATGATTTCGAATTGTGAATATACTTGGGTAGAATCCCATGTTGGTTGACCATTAAAATTCCAAATTTCAGTACAATTGCAGTCGAGACTCCATATGTCTGGATTAGTCCCGGGATCAGCCGCCGTAAAACCTGGAGTGTGAATCGGGTTGACGATCCAAAATATTCCTGAATTAGCCGGGAATTCGTATATGTCTCCAGGATTTACAAAATTAGATGTTGAAGAATTCCAAACTGGGCCTAATATACCATTAAATTGAGCGCATTCCGTTCCTTCGCAAGCCTGCCAAAATCGCCAATTATTTGGGTCATCAGGAATTTCATTCGCCGGAACATTGTCTACTGCGTGCCACAATTGATACGAACCTGCGGGATATTCTACAATATCGTACAAATCGTATGTACCTACAACGTCCCAAACTACTGGGCTACTAGTTGAAGACCATATCTCGTAGCATGTACAGGCTTCACTCCAAATATCTGGATTTGTTCCTGGGTCCGCATTTGAGTTAGTGGAATTAATCACTTGCCAATAGAGACCCGAGCCCTCTGGATGTTCGTAGATATCTCCTGCAACTAGGTTGTTGGTAGTACTATTGTCCCAAACCGGGCCAAGCATTCCGTTAAATTGTTCACAAGGTTCTGGATTAACGGTAGCATAATCGTCAATTAATTTTCCAAAAATTCCGTCTCTAACATGTGCTGCTCCAGGTGATAAACCGGCATTTAGCGTTCCATCGGAATCGGGGTGAGACGTTGAATAAACCGAATCCCCATCAAAGCCACCCGCAAGATATGGGACATTATCTTGATTCAATGCACAATCTCTCAAGGTCGATTCAGCGGGATCAGCACCGGAAGTGACAACCCAATCTAGTCGACCATCAGTCTCGTATTTTGCAACCCACATGTCCTCTGCCCAATCATCTAGTGGAGTATTCCATTGGTCGTCATATTGCTGGTCAGAATGATGAGATGTCATTGAACCTAAATTCGTACCATATCCGCACACGAATATATCTCCTGATGGACCAGTAGTCAATTCCGCGGGATTATTGTCGTATCCAGTCACAACATCATACCACATCATTTCTCCATCCGTGTTGAATTTGGAAGTCACAACCATATGATTTGCCAAATTATTGAAGGGGCCTGAAATGATGTTGTTTGTACTACTAATTGACAAATCATTGGTTGCCCAAATGGTCGCTACAATGTTCTCCACACCCAATGCATCTTGGGTGACAACGATGTCTCTGGCGATGTCATCATGGGGGCCATAATGGGACGTTGCCCATAGCCAATTTCCATTGGGATCTAATTTGGCAATCAACGCCTCATATTTGTTGTAAATAGAACTACTACCCGTTGGGTTAGTGACCAATGTTGTACTGCCGAATGGTGCATCCTCACTGTGTAACCCTGCGATGTATACATTTTCGTTCGAATCCACAGCAATGCCTCGGCCTCCATCGTGACTCTTTCCTCCAATCGAGAACTGGGACCATACATGACTCCCTGAATAATCCGATTTCATTACAAAGAGGTCCTTTGCTCCAGCACTGACACCTGTGGTGAATGCATTATGTGTCACTCCATTCACAACCATAGATTTCACGAAATCACCAGTTACATAGATATGTGAATCATCAGATGCGATATCATATGCTCTAACATCTGATGTAGAATGTGCTCCGGAGTATTCTGTGGCCCAAATCCAATTCCCAGTTTGATCAAAGGTCGCAATCAACATCCCCCGAACTCCCGTTGGATTTAGCTGAATGGAATCGAATTGAGCGGCCCCTCCTCCTACATATCCTGCGATTGCTAGATTGCCATTTGCCAGTTGGGTGATATGGCCTATTGGAGCATCTTGAGCAGACCCACCGGCAGTGTTTACCCAGAGGAAATCTCCCTGAGGGTCTAGTTTAGCAATGAAAATGTCCGAATTCCCTTGGCTTGTTTGAGTACAGGTACTACAACTTCCGAAATTTACAGTCCCTCTGAATTGGCCCGTGACATAACTGGTATAGTCTTGATCAACAACGATGCCCCATCCATCATCACTCTCAGTGGAACCAAATGAAGTGCTCCATTCCCAGTCGGAAGCAGCCCTTGAAGCAGTTGAATCTGGGATTTGATAATCTGGTAAATCTTCAATTGATTCTTCATGTGAGTTCTCGATTTGTGAAATCGTTGTAGCCATACTCAACAACATCAGCATGGATAATATTACGCTCTTGAATCTCAGATTCATATACTACTGAAACGTTGTAGAAATATAGTTCATTCTGAACCCAATTTGGATTCAAACCATAGTGGGAGCAGGATGATCGTCGGACTTATCGTCTGGAGTCCTGACCCTTGACCAGACATTGGTCATGAGGTCATCGTGGTGCTTCATACAATAGTGAAACCGTCGATAGGCCTCTCTGAAAGAGTATGCTTTCTTGCCGGTTGCTACGAGAAAACCCTCTGGAGAAAGGCGTGAGATGACCTCACCATCCTCGGTGCATCCTGGGTGGTCGCAGTTCGGCATTCGTTATCCTCTCTACCTCACATCACTTCAATGATTGCTTGTAGTTTCATTCTGAAACCGTTTCTTCTGTTGCCTCTGGTTCGATGACTACCAATGCCATGTTTGCTTCGACATTGTCCCCCTCTGCACAATTCACTGCACTTACAATCCCTGTTACTGGGGCAGTGACTTCGTTTTGCATCTTCATTGCCTCAAGGATTAGAATAACCTGTCCTTCAGTGACTGCGTCGCCTGGAGATACTTCTAGAGTGACAATCTTTCCAGGGATGCTCGTCGAAACCGTGCCAGATTTACCTCTACTTTTGCCGCCAGCATTACGCCGTCTAGGGGCGGCTACTTCAGCACCCTCTGGAAGGGTGACCTGGTAGGTTACTCCGCCAACTGAAGCGTTCAGTATCCCGTCCTCTCCATCCTCGATCTCGACAGAGAAAATCTCTCCATCGATATCAATTTCATAGGTCGCCATTCGATTCACCTCCAAGTGCTCCGGCTACTCCGATTATTCAGTAAGGATGGTCGCCCGAAGCGGTTGTTACGGTGGTCGCGAGCATAAGCAGGGCCTGGCATGCGACCTGCATTAGCCCGATTATCCGAGACATTATGCGTATGCAAACGGATGGCTATGGCTACAGCCAGACGCATCTTCGTATCGTCATTAACCAACTCAGCATCCCGTGATTCACGTAGAATTCTACCAATCCGTTCCGTGAATGTCGGCTCAGAGTCCATTTAGATGCCTCACAGGGGGATGTTTCCATGCTTCCTCGCCGGGCGAGTTTCCTCTTTATCCATCAGGTGTCCGAGTGCTCGAATTAACCGGTCACGTGTTTCAGAGGGGTCGATTACATCATCGAGGTAACCTAAGGAAGCGGCTTTGTATGGTGTTGCGAAAGATTCCGTGTAGTCCTCAACGAGGCGAGCACGTTCCTGTTCAGGGTTCGCAGCATTCTTGATCCGGCGACGATGGATGATTTGTACTGCACCGTCTGCACCCATTACTGCGAGTTGGGCAGTAGGCCAAGCAATATTGTAGTCGCCCCGGATATGTTTCGATGACATCACATCGTACGCGCCACCGTAGGCCTTTCGGAGAATCACAGTAAGCTTAGGTACCGTTGCTTCGGCGTAGGCATAGAGGAGTTTCGCTCCGTGGCGAATGATTCCCCCCCATTCCTGGCTTGCTCCTGGAAGAAATCCTGGGACGTCGACGAGCGTTACGAGAGGGATGTTAAATGCGTCACAGAATCGAACGAATCTTGCGGCTTTCACGGATGCATCGATATCGAGGCATCCTGCGAGAATCTTTGGTTGGTTTGCCACAATACCTACCGAGTTTCCTCCCATTCGGGCGAACCCACAGACAATGTTCTGAGCAAAATCGGCCTGGACCTCTAGAAACGCTCCATAATCCACGATTCCTTCGATAGCAGTCATCACATCATAGGGTTTCAATGGGTCTGAGGGTACAAGATCTTGCAACGTCTTCTCATCCACCGAAGGTTTCCCAGTACTTCGTGAGGGGGTTCTCTCCAGATTATTGGAAGGAAGATGTCCAAGCAAATCTCGAACTAGTTCGAGTGCCTCCTCGTCACTTTGTGCTGTGAAATGTGTTACTCCTGATCTGGAGGCATGAGTGTTTGCTCCACCTAACTCCTCGAAACTCACTTCTTCATTTGTGACGGTCTTAATCACCTCAGGACCGGTAATGAACATGTGAGCAGTCTGGTCTACCATCACAACGAAGTCGGTAATCGCAGGACTGTATACCGCTCCTCCTGCACATGGGCCCATGATAATCGAGATTTGAGGTATTATGCCACTTGCCCGCACGTTTCGGAAGAATATCTCTGCATAGGAACCCAATGAGGCAACTCCCTCTTGAATCCGGGCTCCTCCACTATCGTTCATTCCAACAACAGGTGCACCGGTTTTTAGCGCCATATCGAGAAGTTTGCAGATTTTGAGTCCGTGCATCTCTCCAAGGCTACCACCATAGACAGTGAAATCCTGAGCATAGCAGTAAACGGTCCGTCCTTCTACGGTACCATATCCACATACTACACCATCGCCTGGAATTACATTCCTGTCCATACCGAAATCGTTGCATCGGTGTTCAACTAATGCATCAATTTCCTGAAATGTTCCTTCATCGAGAAAGGCTTCTAATCGCTCACGAGCAGTCATTTTCCCCTTGTTGTGTTGGGCATCAATCCTCGTCTGCCCTCCGCCCATCTGTGCTTGCGTTTTCCTCTTGCGGAGGTCTTGGAGCCGCTCTTCTGTCGTCTCCATGCCCTCCTGTTCGTGCAACCTGTCCATAATTCATACCCTTCATGGAGCCATTCAATTCCGTCGGTTGGTTCAAGACGAGGCGGATGAGTCCCACTACATGGCCCGCCTACGCATCGTGGTGGCAAAACCGGGGCTCGATGGACATGATCGTGGCGCCAAGGTCGTTGCACGTGCACTCCGAGATGCGGGTCACGAGGTGATTTACACTGGACTTCGTAGGACTCCTGAGGAGATTGTACGGATTGCCGAGGATGAAGATGCAAGTATTGTCGGTTTATCCTCCCTTTCAGGAGCACATGCCTTCTTGTTTCCACGTGTATGCACACTACTGAATGAAGCCGGTTTGGGGGATGTCGTCGTCTTTGGTGGGGGCATAATTCCACAAGCAGATCGTCCAACATTGTATGAGGCAGGTATACGTGGTATTTTCGGTCCAGGGACTCCGACTGAAGAGATTCTCTCATTCCTTGACGAGGTAGTGGAGCGTCGCGCAAAAGGCTCGCCATGTGGGGTTGGAGAGGGCGGTGATTGGCGTCACAGTTGATCATCTAGATGCTATTTCTTTGCTCGCTGAGGCTAAGGATGGGTCTCGAAGATCCCTTGCACGTCTCCTCTCTTTGATTCAATCGGGGGATCCATTGGCCATTGACGCTGTACGAAATCCCCCTAATTCGCGTTCTCTTGGGATTACTGGACCTCCTGGTGCTGGAAAATCAGTCCTAACAGATCGTCTAGCATCAGCTCTTTCTGATAGGGGGTGCCGAGTTGCAGTCCTATGTATCGATCCCTCTTCACCAGTTTCTGGTGGGTCCTTGCTTGGTGATCGTATGCGTATGGAAGAGAGTGGTGCGGATGAGCGAATCTACGTACGTAGTGTTGCGACTAGAGATGCAGTAGGTTCCCTACCGTTTCGTTTGAGTGCTATGGCGGATGCATTGGCACATGCTGGTCACGACTCTATTCTTATCGAGACCGCAGGGGTTGGCCAAACAGAACTTGGGATTGTTTCGATTGCTGATCATGTTTTACTTGTAGAAGGGCCCGAACGTGGAGACATTGTCCAAGCAGAGAAGGCAGGAATTCTTGAGATGGCTGACATCGTGGTGGTGAACAAGGCGGACCTACCTGGTGCCGAACAGGCTGCCTCGGATTTGCGCAGTGGTCTCGAATTCGGCCGAGGATCAACAGTGCCCATCCTTCTAGTCAGCGCTCTCAACCGCACCGGTGTTGTCGAGTTGGTTGAGGCGATTGAGAATTTGTCTCCTAGCCTCACTACTACTTGAACACAAATCCATCATACTAAATAAATAAAATGCTTTAGCCGGAAAATTTACTTTAGCAATTGAACCTTCTGGAATTTCTTCGAGAAAGTCTTGACTACCTAAAACTAACTTTTCAGAATTACATTGAGCTTTTTTTGCTGCTTCAACTCCTTTAAAGTTTGATGTTATTTTTAAAGCCATAAATTTCTGAACCTCTCTTGGATTTGAACTTAAATCTTCTAAGTTTTCATTGGTAAGTAAATTCAAATAACTAAAGACTAAACTATCTGGAACTTTCTCTAGTTTTGAATACATTGATAAGGGATCTTCATTTAAACCAACAAAATTATTCAAGCTTTTACTCATTTTTTGAGTACCATCCAAACCAACTAAAATTGGTAATAACATCCCAAATTGAGGTTTCTGTCCAAAAGATTTTTGTAAATCTCTTCCCATGGCAATATTAAATTTTTGATCAGTTCCTCCAAGTTCTAAATCGGAATTCACTGCGACTGAATCGTATCCTTGCAAAAGGGGATATAGAAATTCATGGAGAGAAATAGGAGTGCCAGATTTATATCGATAATTAAAATCTTCTTTTGCCAGCATTTGGCCAACTGTTGAATTTGACAAAAGTTGAATAACTTTAGAG
>DAFJ01000036.1 GCA_002497905.1 Euryarchaeota archaeon UBA251 | reverse complement strand
CAACTCCACAATCCACTCATTGAGCGTGCAGTTATCGCAGATCGTCGTGGTACACGCAAGGATCCATGGCCAACCCTTACCTTTCCAGAACGCCCTCCATTGGAGCCCACGAAGCCGAAAATAATCGATTTAGAAGTTCCCGATGAACACCTAATTGAGATCAGTGATACTGGATTGTTAGCTTTGAATCTCATTGAGATGAAGGCGATTCAAGCACACTATCGTAATCCTGAGGTGCATAAAATCCGGTCATCGAGAGGACTACCTCCCAACGCCCCCACTGACGTTGAGTTGGAATGCCTCGCTCAATCATGGTCCGAGCACTGTAAGCACAAGATATTCGCAGCACACATTCACCATGTGGACCATGAAACTGGAGAAGATTCTGAGATTGACTCCTTATTCAAGACACACATTATGAATCCGGCATTGGAAATGCAGGAGGAAGTCGATTGGCTTCTTTCTCTATTCCATGACAACTCTGGTGTAATCGAATGGACAGAAGATTGGAGCCTCTGCATGAAAGCAGAGACCCACAATTCCCCTTCCGCATTGGATCCATATGGTGGTGCAATGACTGGAATTGTAGGGGTAAATCGCGACATTCTTGGCACAGGACTTGGGGCCCGACCGATTGCAAATACCGACGTATTCTGTTTCGGCCCTCCTGATTTCAAGGACAATCTTCCAGATGGTTTGTTCCATCCATCTCGTGTTATGCGTGGTGTACATGCTGGAGTACGTGCTGGTGGCAATGAGAGCGGTATTCCTACAGTTAACGGCGCAATCGTATTTGATGACAGATACATCGGTAAGCCATTGGTTTACTGTGGAACAGTCGGCATCCTCCCTCGCCTCTTACCTGACGGACGTGAAAGCCACATCAAGACACCAACTCCCGGGGATCTAATCTACATGGTCGGAGGCCGGGTTGGAAGCGATGGAATCCATGGTGCAACCTTTTCTAGCCTCGAATTAACTGACGAAAGTCCGAGTAGTGCTGTGCAGATTGGCGACCCTATTACTCAGAAAAAAATGCTAGACATGCTTCTTGAAGCCCGGGATGCAGGGCAGATCCAAGTAATTACAGATAATGGAGCAGGCGGCCTGTCCTCAAGTGTTGGTGAGATGGCGGAACTCACAAAGGGAGCCGATCTTGATCTTGCAGCCGTTCCCCTCAAGCAAGCTGGATTGAGTTCGTGGGAGATTTTAGTTTCAGAATCTCAGGAACGGATGACAGTAGGAGTTCGTGAAGAAGACGCAGCGGCCTTCGAAGCACTTGCAGCACTTCATGAGGTAGAAGCAACAATTGTTGGAACGTTTACCGATTCTGGCACATTCCTCGTTCGACATGGTGATGCTGTCGTTGCGGATTTACCAATTTCCTTCCTTCACGATGGTTGCCCCCAACTTCAACTTGAATCAGAGTGGAGAACACCCGAATACAAACCGATCCAATTCCCCGAACAACCTACTCCTAAAGGCATGGGGCAGATCCTTTGTGATCTTCTCTCTCGTCCGAATATCGCTACAAAAGAGTGGTGGGTTCGCTCATATGACCACGAAGTCATCGCCCAATCTGTCATCAAACCATTTGGGGGGGTGAATCATGATGCACCAGGAGATGCTGCAGTCATTGCTCCTCTTCACGGAGATACTCGTGGCGCAGTAATTTCTTGTGGTATTGTCCCTCGTTATTCAGATTTAGATGCTTACTCAATGGCTGCAGCAAGCATCGATGAAGCAGTTCGTAATGCTGTTTGTGTAGGGGTAAATCTCGATCGTATGGCAGGTCTTGACAACTTTTGTTGGCCGGATCCGGTTGAAAGTGAAAAGACACCAGATGGCCGTTACAAACTAGCACAATTGGTTCGAGCAAACCGTGCATTAGATGATGTCTGTCGCGCATACGGGCTACCCTGTATCTCGGGCAAGGACTCAATGAAGAATGACGCAACTCTCGAGGGCCGTAAGATCAGTGTTCCACCTACATTGTTATTCAGCCTCATTGGCGACCAACCAGATGTCCGAACTGCCACCTCTTCAGATTTCAAAAAACCAGGAGATGCAATCTATATTGTAGGCGAGACTCGTCAGGAACTTGGAGCAAGTGAATTTTCTTTCATGCTCAGAGACCAGACTGGTGGTGAGAGCGGTATCGGTGGACGTGTTCCTTCAATTGAACCGGAACGTAACCTTGGGGCCTATCGGGCCTTGACAGCAGCGATGAGAAATGGTCTTGTGGCGAGTGCACACGATTGTTCGGATGGTGGTTTAGCATCAGCTTTGGCTGAATCTTGCTTTGGTGTAGATGCTGGTGCGTCAGTCGATATCGGAGCACTTAGGGGACATGATGATGAATTAGATGCATGGGGCGCCCTGTTCGGCGAGAGTCTCGGCCGAATCCTTGTCAGTGTAAAGCCAGAAGATATGACTTCTTTTGAGAGTGCAATGCAGGAAACCGCTTGCACGCATATTGGAATCGTGGGTGAATCGGATGATCTTGTCATCAAAGATGCAGGCAATCCAATCCTTGAATTTTCAATCCCTGAACTTCGATCGGCATGGAAAAACACACTGAATGGGAGTGGTTCTGAATGACGGTAAAAGTTGCAGTTCTCACGGGTTTTGGCATCAATTGCGATCGAGAGACTGCAGCAGTGTTCGAAATGGTGGGTGCAACCGCGGAACGTGTCCATGTCAACCACTTCGTAGAAGGTGAACGTAATCTATCTGAGTTCCACATTATGGCAGTTCCAGGGGGATTTTCATTTGGGGATCATCTTGGTAGTGGCAGGCTTCTAGGCAACCGCCTTCGATTTGGGATGCGTGAACAAGTTCGATCCTTTGTTCATTCTGGCGGGCTTGTCATCGGGATTTGCAATGGTTTTCAGGTTCTAGTGAAGATGGGGCTTTTACCTGGAGATGATGATGTGAGTTTGACGCAGACGGCCTCCCTTGCTCTCAATGATTCAGGACATTATGAGGATCGATGGGTGACGCTTGAATTCAATTCAGAATCATCCTGCGTCTGGACGAAGGACCTTGAACGCATTCGCGTACCTGTTCGTCATGGTGAAGGTAAGTTCGTAGCTGCAAATATGGAATTAATGGACCATTGGGATCACTCGGGTCAGGTTGTGGTACGTTATGTTGACCCCGACTCTACATACCCATCTTCATCTGACGAACTTCTTCCATATCCAATATCTCCGAATGCAAGCATGAGAAACATTGCAGGTGTATGTGATCCCACGGGCCGTGTCTTTGGGCTAATGCCTCATCCTGAAGCCAATCATTCTACTTGGTTGGGTGCAACATGGACTCGAGAATTAACAGCATCCGAACATGGTGAAGGCGAAGGACTTGCTATCTTCCGTAATGCTGTTGATTATGTAGAAAAGAACCTCAAATAACCAACATACTAAATTCACTCCATGTCCAAACCAGAAGATGTGGTTTTGACAGTGGAAAATCCAGTTATTTTGGATGAACCCGAAACTAAAAAACCGTATACTGCGGGGGCTTGGGTCTGTAGTTTAATTTTCCTTTTCGCTATAATGGCTTTCTTTGAAAGTCCTGATTCTTCTAGTTGTTTTTGTGGATTAACATCAATTTTAGTTGGCCTGATTCTAACCTTGCTTGACTTACAACAATCCAAGGCCTCCAAATTGAAAAGTGGGAAATCAACCATTCCAGAGGATATATCCATCGTTATCACAATTTTACTTCTTTTGCTGATACTATCATTGGGAATACTAGCCTACTACGTAATAACATCACCAACGGCTTTGGATTTCAGTTGAATCTATTTTCTCATCTCATAGAATCCCAAATTTCTCGAATCTGATCCTTATCTTCATGTAACCCCTCCCAGCGTTGGATAATGTCTCCATTGTGGACGAAGAACACTGTTGGTATTGGAGTAACATTGAGTTCCAAAGCAATATCTGGGGCATGAATAAATGGATGTGGCAATGAACGATTCAGACCCGATTCCATCTCAGTATGCCATTTACTTATGTTGCTGTATCCATCTCTCCCGTCCTTATTGAAGACGAGAAGAGAACCATTTGGAATTACCTCATCTAGGGCCCCGAGCGTTGGCTTGCAATGAGTGCACCAAATAGCTGAGAAGTATGCCACGTACCGATTGGGTAAATCGGATGATTGCCAAGTGAGATTTCTATGATCATTTAGCTCGAATTCTGGGAATTGAGGTGTGACAGTCATACTATCTTCAGAGATAACGGGTGTTTCAGATTCTTGACTTATACAACCAGACACTGACGCCATCAAGAAGATCAGTATAGGAAAAAAAACTCTCAATTCCTTCCTCTCCTAGTTTCCATCCGAATCAATAAGGTCATCAAGTCCACTTAATTCATCAGCAAGTTCAGTTCGTTTCTTCTTACGTTTATCGATGAGCCCCTCAATGATTTCTTCAGACGCCTCTTCACCAGTTCTTCTGGCTTGTTCTTCTGCTCGGAATCGATCCATTAGTTCTCGATCTTCTCCCAATCGTTCGGATCTATCTACTGTTGGGATTGGTCGTGATGGCCTAGTTCGTTGTCCAGTATCGTAATCTTTGTTAGAACCAGCCTCAACTAGTTCGATTGCGCCATGCAAAGCATCACCATCTTCGGCAATTGAATCCAATTCTGTCTTTCTTAGGTTTGAATCTCTAGATGATTTCCTTGCTAACTCGAATGCCTTCATCACTTCTTCTTCTGTAGGGGGTGGACGGTGACCTCGGTGAGCACTGAGTAATCGCACGGCTTCCTTCAGAAACGGGCCGTGTACAGGATCATGGTCGTGCCGCTCGGGTTCTGAAGTTAGAATCATCAAGTCCTTTGCAAATTGGTCTACCGTGTTCTCTGCAGTTTTAGATAGCCGCTCTCTTACACGTTTGTGTGTGGATATACAACCCCTACACCGAGCACTACCCTCCTGATCAGGCGCATCACAGAGGAGGCAACAGATGGTGAATCCCATCTGCTGCATGGCTCGTCTTGGAAGCGACATCGGCACCTACTCTCTCGCACTGCCCAAGAACCCTCGGCCGACCCGTCGCATTGATTCGTTGAAGGAGAATCGCGGGACGATGGCGGAACCGACGTTGTTCACTCGGATTATCCGAGGAGAAGT
>DAFJ01000076.1 GCA_002497905.1 Euryarchaeota archaeon UBA251 | reverse complement strand
CCGTGTTCGAATCGCGGTGGGTCCACTTTTATTGCTGCTGATGAAAGATACTAAATTATACAATTCACAATACAGAATCATACTGCTGGAGATTGTAGAATTGATGAGAATTCAACCATTCAAACAGAATTTAGCCACAATTTTGTTGGTAATTTTGATGCCGCTTGCCGCAGCATCAGGGTGTTTGTCTAATGACGAATCTAGTAGTGATTACGACCCATGTTATGGTCCGACGGGGATGGGTGCAGCAGAAGCGACATTTGTACAATGGGAAGATCATCCTGACGACATAGGTTCTGGAGGAAATGATAGCTTGGTCAACGTAATGCTTTACGATCCCTGTCAATGGGACCATTTCTACTTTGAAAATAATGGAACTTGTGAAGACAACTATGCAGCAGTTTGTATTCAAATCACGATTCTGACAGATTCTGGCTGGATTCCATGTTATGGCAATGGAACATCGGAATGCTTCTTCGAAGAGCAAGAAGGTCGTGTTGATGGAAGATGGGGAGCAAATGAATGGGTCACAATTATTGAAAATGGACATGATTTGTTTAATTCATCATCGCCCATTGATTGGAACGGAAAGTATGAGGTTAGAGATATTGGATGATGATTTGATTGACTGAATCTTTGCATTCTAATAGCGACCAATCAAGAGTTTGAAAACCGTACGTAAGAAGCCGAAGTCATGGTGGCGTTAGGAAATGGCCGTTGAACTATCTCGTAGAATCGATTGGCCGATGATAGATCCTGCTAATGTGGTCTACTATCCTGTCTATTGGGACCTTGCTCATCGTTTTTTTGAAGAGGCTTGGGAGTCGATTTGTGGTATTGATTATCCAACAATAATTTCTGAGCACCGTCTAGGATTTCCAGCGGTTGCTACCAATTCTACACATCATGCGCCGTTACGTTACGGAGATATTGCACATTGCCGCCTCTGGGTCAAGGAAGTAGGGACCTCGTCAATTATCTGGGAATATCGTTTTACTAATCAGAAGTCAAACGTTGTTTGGACGGCCGAGGTTACGACCGTTTGTGTAAATCTCGATGACTTCCAGCCTCAACCGATTCCTGAGGATATTGCTGAATCTCTACGCAGATGCGGCGAGGATTGATGCGTGGTTGAGGTCACCGCATCCTATGGAGGAATCTTTCTCTATCCGTTGGGATGAGGATGAGGAGGAATCTGAAGGGCCCGCCATCGCTGTGCCAATTAGACCTCAGCCAGGAATTCTCCGAATCATCGGGTCAGTATTGGTTATTGGTGGACTTCTTGCATTACTGAGTGGTGTTTCCAACATTTGGACTGGAATGGATGATGGGCCAACAGATCCTGCAATGTATGAGCCGGTCGCCTTACAACTTCAAGCAGCTGGAGAGGATGTAACATCAGAAGAAATCGCAGCCTACTATGATGCGATTGCAGCGAAAGGATACTACGAGGTCCTCGGGACATTGGAGACCTGTGCAGGCCTCCTACTCCTCATCAGTGGAGTTTTGCTATTCCGCCGCCATAGTTATGGGATACGAATCGGCCTTACAGGAGGGTCTCTTCTTCTCATAGATGCGGCAGCAGGTCTCTACTTTCTTCGTTCAGTTGAGGCTCCGTCTGCGATGCTTTCGTTGACTCTCAATATCCTCCAAGTCCTAGTTACAACTTGCGGGCTCTTTTGCACGGCGCTGCCGTTACTACCTCTCGTATTGTCTGGTGCTCGTGAGGCCTTAGATTCGAATCATATCTCTTCACTGAATTCAGACGAATCAGAATGATTCATTCTGGCTTTGGCCATTTCTTTGAGAGTGCTTTGCGTAGATCATCATTCATCTTTGCATCCCACCAGTTCGCACGACGCCAGATTGCGTATCGTCCACGGACGCCACGTAGATCGGCTCCATCCATCTTTGCATCCTGAAAGTTCGAGAGGTTTAGCTTCGCTTTGGTCAGACGTGCACCACGTAGATCAGCCCCGTCTAGAGCGCACTTCATGAGGTCAGTACCAATGAGGGATGCGTTTCGCAGGTCTGCACCGGAGAGATTTGAGCCTTGAAGGTTTGAACCATCAAGAATAGCGCGTCTTAGATTGGCATTTTGAAGATTTGAATCTCTCAAATCCTGATCAATCTTCGATTGGAAAGACCAGTCAACTGGATCTGCCTGGTCTTCTTGGTCTGACATCGGTTCTTCACTGAGCGGCCCGTGAATCAAGATGTGCACGACCCTCATCGGTGAGAGACATGAATCGATTCTTCTCGGGCATATCTTCAGGGAAGGTGAGTCGACCTTGTTCACGGAGCCGGTTCAGATAGAGGGAGATATTCCACTTCTCCACATCATCTGCATCATGGCCAGCATCGATGAAGAGCTGCTTGAGTTCACGAGGAGGTGAATCTCTTTGACCCTCAACTTCACGAAGGTAGTGGATTGCAGCGAGAATCATATCCGGTTTCTTGGTTAATTGACAGGTTGTGACTAGTGAACTGAATGCAGAACCGCGCTCAGGAAGTCCTGTTTGCATTGCAGCAATTCGTGCCGCTTCAAACGCCTTCTCCCTAGTCTCGCGGACCTTCTCAAGAGCAGTAGACCATTGTTCATCGGCGCGTAACTTGAGGAGTTCAGCGGTGACTACCTGCTCCGTCCCCTCAAGATCGATTCGAGAGTTACCCACACGAATGGAAAGACGCGCTTTCAAACCGTCTCCCGCCTCGTCGCTCATGGACCCACCCAACGATTCAACCATTCTCGGGCTTGACTTAACCGTTCCCGTCGTTTCAACTGAGTTTCCAACCCCAAATCTCGCCGATTCCTTATGAGTGCGAGGGGGGAACGGGAGTCGATGAAACACCCCTCAGTGGAACCGGCTGCATCCCGTACTGCAGGATATCTACTCGTTCTTTTGATGCTTGGATTGTCCTTTAGTCCGCTTATCTCAACAGTTAGTGCGAACCCCTCATCAATTACGACATTCAGTAGTGGGAATAGTAGTGAGACAGTACTTGGTAACACCACGGTGGACGTGGCGTTGGAACGGAATACTACGATTACGGGATCGAGTTTTGAGTTGCAATATCTCTCATCAGACCCAAGTCCCGGTATTGTTCAAATGGACATTGGGAACGACGGTTTGCTTGAGTGGCTCTTTGGTGGTAATCGCTATGGAGAACTTGGGTCACAGACTCGCTTCAGTACTAATGGCTCGATTGCATCCCATACTCCAACCAAGAATACCTGGGCGCCAATCTGGTCTTTCGATCTTCCATCGGAAGCAAATGTTGACCTCGCGGAGTTGAACATATCTTACGCTCCTGAAATGGGCGGAGGTGTGGTACCAACGGGAGGAGCCATTGACGATATGACCGTGGCAGATGTCGATAATGACGGGGAGTCAGAGATTGTGATTCTCGATCGAGATAAAGATCCAGGAAATGGTTCTCATCCACATATCGGAATCATCGATTGGACTCTATCATCTGGCTTTTCTCCGGTCTCTTGGACATGGACTTGTGCAGGTGGTACTGAATTAATGACTGGTGATGCGAACGCCGATTCCCGCATGGATGTGTATCTAATTGATGCGCAGAATGGCTCGGTTTGCTTACATCTAGCGAACAATACGGGTATCGCTCCATTTGCAAATATCTCTCTAACTTCAGCGGGTTCACTAGGGGATGTCTATGTCGATGATATCGATGCGGATGGCTCCTCAGATCTTGTGTACAGTACTTCCGATGGCAGCCTTTGCTCAACCCTTCGTCGTTCTGGAGGATATTCGAGCCTCTTTGTGAATATCACCGTACCTTCAAACTCAAGCGGAATGGGTGGGCCGGGAGGATCTTCGACGAGTATTTCCGACATACTCTCTGTAAATCTATGGCCCGGAGTCAAGACGGCGGCCGTCGCGGAGGACACGGAAGGGTATGTTTCGTTCTGGAATTTCTCCACCAATCAACAGGGTGGTCATGCTTGGGTTATCAGCATGGTCAATGCAACTAATCTTGAAGACAATATTCAGGCAGTTGACATCGATGGTGATGGTGACGACGATTTGTATGGTAATGCTCCGATGTCAGGCACAACAATGGCGGTCTTTACCAACGGAGGTTATCAATCGACACAAAGTATGGCCTTCTTTCCAAATGAGCCAGTGTTCGCAGATTGGGATGGGTCAGGAACAATGACTGCTTTACTCATTGATTCTGGAACAAGTGATGGTAGTGATACGACATTCACTGGAGATATCGATATCCGCCCAATCTCTGCTTCAGGCATAGCCTCCAGTGGATCTGTCCTCCTCGAACCAATCACAGCGCCAACTCGTATGGTTGTCGAAGACATCGATGGTGATGGTGTTCCAGAGCATATTGTGGCAGGTGGTGAAGCGACACACAGCATCTTCATTGCAGGATACCACAACATGCTAATCGATTTCGATGGCGACACCACAGCTGAGGTTAACATCAGTGGTTATGCGGGTAATGGGAGTCAGGGTGTTGATGAGATTGAGTGGATGGATACCATGGGTAGCCTTCCAAGTATTACCCAGTCGGAACTCACGGCGAGCACTCCGTCAATCACGGATTTCTATGGAATTGATTATTTCACACTGCAACCAGATGCGTACGTACGTGGTGAAGGCGCAGTTCTCGGGTCCGATCTCCTGATTACCTATTCTCTTTCCACTCAGGTGGATACCAATCCTGGTCTTGGCAATCTCACCAATGCGCTGAACCGGGAGATGGTAGCAGGTTCCGGTCCTTTTGATGTAGGCCTTGTGTTCAACATGACTTCCTCCACTGGACAGTTCACACTTCAGAACCTTGCTATTACACACATTCCAGGTGCTACGAGTATCGACTTGCCAACTGAACCAGTTTTGATTCAAATGAATATCTCAGAGGACATGGCAATGCAACTTCAACCACCCTTTGTTGCTTTCGAATGGAATAACACCTCATCAGATGATGATTCGAATTTCATGATGTATGAGATTCATCGCACTAAGGATAATTCACCGTTGAATCTTATGACTCCTTACTCAACCTCTCAAGGATCGTTCTTCATGGATCAGTCCCTTCAACCTGGGACTTACCGTTACTATGTGCGTGCGATGCATCAGAACAGCGTCACCTCAAATCTTAGTTCACCTTTGATGATTACAATCGATCCACCTCCGCCTGACACGACTCCACCTGATCCTGTAACCAATCTGACGGTATTGGATGTGCAAGGGGATGAAGGTGGCCATTTACTCGTTTCTTGGGATGATGGAGGGTCGACAGATCTCAACCATCATCTGGTGTTTGTGGATACGGTCCAATTCACTAATGCATCCACTAGAGTGCAGGTTGCAAATTTGACTGCAGGAAATTCCTCTATTGTGGTCAACATGACTTCGGATGTTCTCGACAATACCGGCAGTGTTCAACAGGCTGGCATATCGATTATGGATAACACGGACCATTATGTAGCGGTGGTAGCCGTTGATATCCTTGGGAATTTCAATGAAACAGTCGTTACAGTTGGCCCTGTGCGTGCTCTAAATAATTCAAACATCATTTCATCCGTGACTATCGAAGCTACGACATCATCTACTTTGGAAGTTGATGGTTTGACCTTACCTTCAGTCACACGTGGTGAATCGATTACAATCTCAGGACTATTAGAACTCGATACCGAATCGAATGCAGGACGAACAGTTCAGATCGACCTCAGCGACGATGCCCATAGCACTCAGGTTATCGCCATCACAGATGCGTCTGGGGCTTTCTCCGTGGCATATTCTGACTGGTCAACTCTTCTCGATTCGACCAGCAGATTTGTTGGCGTAGTAAATGTCTCAGCTACATATGCTGGTGGTCCGACATCGATGCAACAAGTCATACTCGGTTCATCTGCTACGTCTGCATTTGTGAGTACAGTAACTGCGACAGTCAGTGCAGTTCAATCATCGGTACAACTTGATTCCGATAACCAGGGAACAGCCCGCCTCCAAGTTACTACTGACTCGAGAGACCTCTCCTTACTCGGCGCTATATCCTTTGATTGGACCCTTGGAAATGCCACGGAATCTATCATATCATCAACGGGTATTTCGATTCTTGATCAGACTGGATTCATTGAGGAAGCAGTCGACTATCCGGGTGGAGGGGAGATTGAGTTTGTTTACGATGAGAACAGCCGTCCATTCTGGCTTCTGATTAATCCCTCTACGGTATTGGTCGATCTCCAGCCTCCACCGCTACAGGTAGACACAGGTGGAGACACCAATGTGACGGATCCGACACCAGATCCGCTCCTTCTCGCTTTGAATGTGAATTGTGGTGATCAGGCTTGGTCTATGAGTGTGAATACCTCGTTATGGTCTAGTGATGATTCAAACCTGCTTGAGTGCACAGTCACTAATCCAAATCAGAACACTGTCTACGTTAACCTTGATCTTGAGATGAATGTGATAGGTGTCGAAATCGAATCCGACCTTGGAGGGTCTTTCAGTATCCAAGCGGGAGCAGATCAAATTCTCGTTCTCGAGGTACAAGACGACACTCAGTTCCGTGATGGTAGTGTTGATCTTAGCTTGACGGCATCAGCTCCAGATTACCAAGAAAGCGTTACTACCATGACAATCCAGTTCCAGTTCACTGAGGAAACAGACGGTCCTACAAGTCCTTCGAACGGTTCGGAAGGAGGAGCAAGTAGCGACAATAATCTCGTTCTTATTGGCGGGATTGTGGGAGCAATCCTTGCCCTCGGTTTGCTGGGGGCTATCATGCTCCGTTCTGGATCTGATGATGATGATGATGAGGCTCTTTTCTCTGATGATGATGAAGTTGGAGCACTTCCGATGGCCGTTTCTGGTGGAGCAAAAGCTACTCGTGCTGAAGCGGATATCCCGAAGGGCGTACCACTCGATGAACTCATGAAGCAAGGTTCACGTCCCACACCCGTATCGATGTCGAAATCAAAGTCGCCATCTGTTGTCACTACTGAATCCAAAGCCATGACCGATTCTAAGGAAGAGGAATCATCGGATGAAATTGAAGTTGAAGAGGCTTCAGAAGATGATTACACTGATTCAGATAATTACCACGTGGATGATGATGGAACTGAATGGTGGAAGGACGAACTCGATGTATGGTGGTGGCGTGGACCTGATGACGAGGATTGGTCTGAGTACACAGAATGACCGGACGAGGGTTGAAAACGACTGAAGGTGAGGTTGAGTCAATGGGTCTACCCCGGCCGTTCGAACTCGTAGTTCAGCATGGCACCGAGCGCGAGCGTCTCGGAGGGACTGCCATCTGTGGTTTCACTACGAAGGGAGCCGTTGGCGCCATTGCAGTGGATTGGGTCATCAAGACGTTTGAAATGGAGCAATTAGGTTCGGTTCTTAGTGAATCATTTCCGGCAATGGCCCTTGTCCGAGGCCGTCGTCCACAGCATCCGGTAAGAATCTACCAAGGTGATGGAATAGGGGCCTTTGTCAGTGATATCGCCTTTCCAGATGAGTTCAATCTCTCTTTTGCAGAGACCGTCATCAAGTGGTTCCGTGACGGCGGATTTGATCGCCTTGTGATGATTGACGGTGTGTTTCTTCCAAACATGACCGGCGAGGATATCCCTCCTGTTTTCGGCGTAGGTTCTACAGATGCATCGAGAACTCGGCTTGAGGAGATAGGTTTGGAATCTGTTGAGCATGGAATCGTTCCAGGTATCACCGGTTATCTTCTAGCAGAGGCAGATCGGCAGGGTTTCGATGCCTATGCAATCCTCTCTCCATCCAATCCGGGATACCCAGATGCTCGTGCAGCACTTCCAGCACTCGAGGCTCTTTCGGAGATGCTTGATCGAGATATTCCACTTGAAGGTCTGATGGAGAAGGCGATTGTTATCGAACAAAAGGTACGGGAGATGATGCAGGAGCATCAACTTGCATTACCCGAACCAAAGATGTCTGAAAGTTCAGATGACGACCCGATGGTACTCTAAGTTCAGTAGAACGGATTCGTTCCTGCAGCATGATCCGTCATATCGACAATCGCAGTGATTGCTGGGACTTTCTCTCGGATTACCACCTCGATACCCTGCTTCAACGTGACATCCACCATTCCACAACCCTGACATCCACCTCCAAAAGCGATGATAGCCTTGTCTTCATCCACACCGAGGAGTTCGACAGTACCTCCATGAGAGGCCACCATTGGGCTAACATCGTTGCTGATGACATCCGCTACGGATTTTGAAACGTCATCGACCCACATTGGATTTGGATTCTCAAATTGAAATCCTCCTCCCATGAGTGTCTCGACGAAGTCAAGGATTGCGCCTTCCATGTATGGCGCGCTACGTTCAGCGATGAGTACAGTCATCCCATCCACCTCGCAAGCCACATCGCTTGCAATCTTTTCAGCTAGATCGACAAGGTTCAGATCATAGCGGAACCCATTCGCTCCTCTCCCAATAATCTCTACACGGAGTACACGTTCGATGTCATCATCGGCAGAACTTTGGAATTGAGCGAGCATCTCGCTCGCCTTCTCAGTGATGCCAATCATGACTATCCCACTTCGTAGTTGGATTTTAATCTGAGTGATTTACCTAGTTCAAGAATCAGATGGAGGTTCCTGGAATTGCTGTTGATGGACATCAATCATTGATTGCTCTGCAACATCTGGAGTCGTCATTACTTGTCCGACAGGTACCTGCATTTGCCCAACAGGTGTCGGCATTTGTCCGATAACTGGAACTTGGTTTCCAACTGGCATGTGGAATTGATTGACCATTTGTACTTGAGGTTGGGGACCACCAATTGCTAATCCAATAATCAGAAGAATCAAACCAACAGGCATACCGCAACAACAAGCCACTGAAGAGAGACCCATGCCTCCAAGAAGACTTCCCCAACCGTCCGTGATTACTACCAGATAAGCATCATTATCAAAGAGAGTAAAATCAACTGATTCGTTGTTTGAATCTGTCACTGATACCGTGTATTTTTCATTTATTTTGCAATCCGATTTGGAGAAAATGGTCTCACAAACATATGCGGAGATAACTAATCCTTCATGCATCTGATCTTCTTCTGTCCATTCATCAAATATACAACCTCTGTTGATTACATCATTTGTAACATCAGTACCATCTTCATCTGTTACTGTGACCGTGTAATTGGAACATCCGTCAACAAAACCATCTTCATCACTGTCAACATAATCCAAACTAACTAGAACTTGGAATGCGACACTGCCTTTCCTGTCTTCATCGATATAGGTGAATGTAGCATTTCCGTCCACCGATTCTGTGTAATATGGGGTTGGATCATCATCCACATTTTCGAGATTCTCACCAGCGGATCCAGAAAGTGCCATGCCTACTACTGCTAGTAGGAGAAATATCCCAGTAACTACTCCACCTGTGATGGTTAGACCTTTGTTCATGCCTCCTAATTTTCCGATTCGTATTTCAAATCCTTGGCATTTCGCGACCTTACAGGACTAGAGGAGGGTTCATCGTCGTCAACAGTAAGAGGATGTACATGGGGGCTCAATTTGATAGACGAGGCCGTCCATTCCGCGACCTCCGGATATCTGTAACAGATCGTTGCAACATGCGGTGCGATTACTGTATGCCTGCCGATGTTTTCGATGCCAACCACGAATTCCTTCCACGTAGTGATTTGCTAACTTTTGAGGAGATAGAAGAGGTTGTAACCTCACTTATTCCTCACGGTTTGAAGAAGGTTCGAATTACCGGTGGAGAACCGTTGTTGAGGCGCAATCTCGAAGTCTTAATTCGTATGTTGTCGAAGCATTCTTTGGATTTAGCATTGACAACGAACGGTCTCCTTTTCACGGGTCGTGCAGAAGCTCTTGCTAAGGCCGGACTTAACCGAGTCACCTTCAGTCTCGATAGCCTCGATCCAGTTACTTTTGAGAGAATTACCGGGAAGTCTGGACATTCTATTAAGCGAATTATCGAGGGAATTGAGAAGTCAGTTACGCTTGGTCTTAGTCCGGTACGCATCAATTCTGTAATTCGACGAGGTGTGAATGAAGCAGATATTGAGCGTTTGATAGAACGTTTCCAACATCTGCCCGTCGCATTACGATTCATTGAGTTCATGGATGTGGGTAATCATAACCGATGGGACCTCGCATCTGTAGTCCCTAGTGAAGAAATCAGGAAACATGTGGAAGAGCGTTGGGACCTCCAGCCGATACCCTCTCTCCATTCAGGCCAAGTTGCCCAGCATTGGTCCTTAGATTCAGATACGGGATTTGAAGTTGGATTTATCTCGTCTGTTACAGAACCATTCTGTGGCGATTGCAATCGGGCGAGGCTTTCAGCAAACGGTCACATTTACACATGCCTATTTGCAACATCAGGACACGACCTCCGCCCCGTCTTACGGAATCCAGAGGGTCTAGAGACGGTCACGGAACAATTCCATACGATTTGGTCTGAGAGAGAAGATCGATACTCTGAACTTCGAGCCCAACCAAGAAGTCCTACTGCCATCTATCTGCCAAGAGTCGAGATGTCTTACATCGGCGGTTGAATTAGACCTTAGAACCGGTTAATTCCAGAGCAAGATCATGGATTAGTGACCAAGGAGCAGCGGTGCGAATACCTGGATTAGGGTAAGCAGCGACGCAGGATGGATACCCTGCTTCAGTAAGGGCTTCAGAGAGTTTCCGAGGCGATGGGGGGCCTTGAAGTCGGACATGAGGGTGGAGGTGATCAACCAGAATCAATGAGGCATTATCTGGGACAGTAGCCTCCTCCTGTAAATGACGAATTGCGCGTAGAGCACTCTTTCGAGATGCTTCAATGAGGTCATTATACTCCGCTGCATCGAAGCCCCACTTCTGCAATCTTTTTTCGTCAGGGACACAAAGTCTCAGTGCATTTTCTTCATTGAATCCGAGTAGCACATCGGAGTTATGCAGAGGTCCAGTCCACATGGGTCCACTGATTCGTCGGTCTTTACCAGAGATAGCATGCGAGGTAGGGTGGCGGAAAGGAATGAAGCAGAATGGTTGAGATTGGTCTGGGTCACCATGAGGGTGTAGTCCTGCATCTATGGATATCCTCAACTCATCTGGTGTTGGCTTCCAAACACGCCAACCGATGTTTTCTTCCACATTGGAGGCACCTTGCTTTGAGCGACGAATTGCGACACTGACTCGGAGATGGTGCGTTTCCCAGACGGAGAGTAACGGCTCAATAGCGCGATCGTGGCGTGCAGCGATTCGTGCGATATTAGCAAGAAGAACTCGAAGACCTGAGTCGTGGGCCCAATCGTTGGTTCGCACCACTGCTCCGTATCGGCGCATTGTCGGACCTTTACTCGAGCCTGTCAAAGCGGCAGAATCGGTAGCACTAACCTCAAGAATTCCAGTTCGAGCAAAGGCTTGGATGACAGGGTCTAGGAAAGTGACAGGTGAGCCGAATGGATCGACATCAATCCAATGCCATCCATTGTTTAGAACCCGTGCACGTAAATCGCCCTCAATCAAAGTGAGCGCACCTCTATCATCGAATCGTTCCTGATTTTGTCGAGCCCATTCCAATGATGTTGGAAGGATATCGCAGACATGAGCATCAATCCGTTGCGCCATTTCTTCGGGGAGTTCGTTTAGCCAACGACGCGCACGAATTCCAGAGGCTCCCAAACCGTCCAAGGCTCGAAGTGTTCCCTTTGGTAACCGTTCGAGTTCGAATAACCGGTGCATTAGGAGTACAGAACGCGTTCGACTACCATTCATGGCTGGATTGTGAAACACCTCCCGCGTCGCTTTGGAACCCGGACCACGTCCAAAATGCTCGTCGATATTCTCTGGAGTGGGGAGCAGTATCGGCGTTGCGCCTTCCAGACCGAGGTCAGGCTCCTCCATGCCATGGCCGTAGCGTGGCTGGCTAAGGCCCTTCCGCGGCCGAAGTGGCAAGCTTTGTGTAGCGCAAGACCTTGTGTACGGCGTTGTTCACTGTGTGAATTTGATGTCTAGTATCAGCATCATTCAGCAAACTGAGGGCAACGGTACAGATTCGATCCCCAAGAGGAAGTTCATCTGCTGCATCGAACGCACAAATCTCTCTGAATAGGACTTCATTCCCACCGGGTGTTTGAGCAACTGGTCGGATGATGTAAGGTGCTCCATGCGCTCCTCGCCCGGGTGATAATCGCCAATGTACTCCTGAAGAACCTGCGATTCTCAGATGTGAGCCATCGCACCAGATGCTAGGCATTGCATCCACCACTGATCGGAGTAAGTAGAACGATCGTTCAGTTGGATTTGCGACTTCACCTTGGTCTTCATAGCCTGAATCGATTGCCCACGACATGGTCAGTCCACGGAGGCGACGCGCGACATCGGCCCCATCTCTACCGTTCCATATGGCGATGAATGCCTCAATAGAACGTGGAGATCGTGGAAGTTGAAGCACATGTCTCTTGCTGTCTTCGTCCAGAACCGTGATGTGGAATCCTTCAGGAGTATAGTTGAATGGAGGATCTTCGGGCCACTCGACACTTTCGAGAATGAATGGGCGTACCGCACCAGGGGATTGAAAATCTTGAATCCAGAGTTGGTCTTTTCTAAGTTCCATTCGATCGATTATCGGGCGAAAATCGATACCATTCATACCCATTAGTTGCTTCATTAATCGAACGAACTGCCCCCCTGGATCACTTCCTTGACCGAGGATTAGACGTAGAAGTAGATGCCCGGGACCATAGGTCAGGGTCCAATCTCCCACATCAAGGCCGACTGAGGAGGTTTGTATGTGGTGACCATTGAGTAGGCAGGGCCCCATGAACGCCTTGTGTTGTACATGATGGCGGAGGGGCGTCCCACCATTGAATAATGGAGAATCTTCGTCGAAGATGGAACTCATATTGGTCAGTAATGAAAGGACAGAATCATCCGACCAGCCATCCAAAAGGGAATCAGCAGAGGTATCTGGTAAGAGCCAAGATATTACCTCTGCCCAGCCTTCGTCGTTGGCTTCAATCCCATTCTTTCGGACTCGTTCTAAATCAACCATTGCAGCATCATCTGCCCTGGCTTCAATTTGCCACGAAGGTGTCCTTTTGACAAGATCTCTGACAAGATGCCACCATGGTTCACACACCGTGCATAATCCGCCAAACATGACCGCCTCATCGGTCTCGGTTCTGCAGAGCTCACAATGCGCCATCCAACGTTGAATACCTTCAACGGTATTTCAATCGCCGAGAATCAAACTTAGTAGTGTTCGAATCGGATGTTTTGATTCACGTGGGTAACTATGCCTGAATCATTAGTTCTCCCAATGATGGATACACCTGCGTCCTGTTCCTTCAGCCAGTGTAGAATAGTATCTGCAGAGTCGTTTGAGACAATGAGTATCATGCCAGTGCCCATGTTGAAAGTTCGATGCATTTCCCGGTCGTCGACTCCCCCCATTTCCTGAATCCAGTGGAACTCGGGTAGTACAGGAAGGGGCGAATCGATGTGATATCCTCGAGATGGATGGAGGCGGAGTAGATTGGAGAGACCTCCTCCAGTGATGTGCGCGATACCACGAATATCACTTCGACTTCCATCTCCAGATTCATCCAATGCTTCGATAAGGTCCTGGACTGGATCCACATAGATCCGTGTGGGATTCAGCAGAACTTCTCCAAGAGTGATATCTCCGGACGTCCATCTCCGAATGGCACGGTTCGAATGTTCTGTATCGAAGGGAGCAGGTCCAGTGAGGTCTGCACCTGTCCGTTCGAGGACCGCGCGAACAAGGGAATATCCATTCGAATGAATACCCGATGCTGGGACCCCAATCATGACATCGTTGCTTCCAATGTCTTCACCAGTAATTGCAGCATCCTTTGGCATCCATCCAAGTGCCGTACCTGAGAGGTCAAGTTCCTTGACGATTCCAGGTAGAGTAGCAGTCTCCCCTCCTGCAAGAGTAACACGGGCGAGAGAGCAGGCCTCAGCAAGTGATGCACCAAGCGCAGCATGCTCATCTGGAGAGGGCTTTGGCGTGGCGATATAATCAACGAAAGCGATTGGTTCTGCGCCCACACAGAGCAAGTCGTTGACATTCATCGCGACACAGTCATGCCCAACCCCCTGTAATTGACCGAGTTGGTTAGCAATCTGGAGTTTGCTTCCAACACCATCAGTCGCCAAAGCAAGCCACCGATCTCCGAATTCAAGCAACCCTCCGAATCCACCAGGTAATTCCACTGGTGCCCCTTCAGATCCTGGTTTGCGGACAGAACCGCTGAGCGCCCCAATCAAAGAGGATACAGCAGCCCCTTCGAGGTCGATGTCGACACCGGATGAAGCGTAGTCAATGCCTTCATCCATGGACATCATCCCGGGCCGACGCCACATCAACCAATCGACGATTTTGGGTATGCTTCAGAATCCATTTACAGGCCGATAGGGGCCGAGATGAATTGGGTATCCATACTCCATTCATTCGCTTCAGCGATTCGATTCAACCAGTCGGCAGTGGCGCGGGGTCCAACAGTTTCTGTTGCATGGTGGCCAGCAAGAATCAGAGAGATATCAGCCTCCTGAGCTAGAATCGCAGACTGGAATGGGCCTTCCCCACTCAGCAAGGCATCAACCCCCAGCTCTTTTGCATCGACAACAGCGCCACCAGCCGCACCCGAACAGATGGCAATTGTTTCGGTTTCATCAGATTCCATTCCTCGATCTTCTGGGAAGATACGAATAATCTCAGGTTCAGTTTGTTCCTTCCCCAATATGTGTTGTATTCGACTCTTGATTTCACTTCGATTCATAGGGGTAGTAAATCGTCCATAGAGTCCAATTTCCATCGTTAAACGACCATCTTCAAGAGTATCAATTTGAGGCCATTCCGTTGCCAGTGATGGACCTTGAATCAGAGACGAATCTAGTGGACTTGGATGCCCTTTTGAGGCGAACCATGTTCCTTCTCTCTGGATTCCAAGACCATCTGCGAGGATGGCATTGTTGCCAAGGATTGGATGAGCATCCATGGGTAGATGGAGAGCTAGGATTGCCAGATTGTTGGCAAGTGCGACCCGTACCCTTTCTGCTTCAACTTCATTGCTAGATGGGAGCGGAATCGCACCTAGCGTCCAAGTCAGACCGTGATGTACGATTAGGAGATCGGCTCCATCGTTAACGGCTCTATGGATTACCTCCAAGCTTGCATCAGTTGCAGTCATCACCTTGTTACAATTGGAATCAGGGCTAGGAATAACCTGGGGGCCATTCCACGCCCGGCTTGAATCTGGAATCTCATGAACTCGATATTCAGTGCACAATGCTGCCATCACTTCGTTGACGGATGGCACTCGCATTTTCATCACCTCAATCAAATTCCAGACGAATAAACTCGCTGCCTTCCAGAGGGCACCGAATCATCGGCATCGACTCAAGGATGCGGAGATGAATCTCTGCAGTGATGTGGACGACGGTGGAGAATAGATGGCCACCCACAACCGTGTGGTCATCAGTCATGCCTGTAATATGGAGATGGGTGAAAGGCTCTCCTTCATGCAGTGCAAGATTTCCCATTAGGGTAAGAAGCTCCATTGGTTCAGCTCGGTCGATTGCTCGATAGACACCTTCTCCATCGAGAAATCCAGCTGATGTGTCACGAATCCGTCCAATACCACTTGTAATTGCCGCAGCCTTCACATCATTCTCTTTCGCCCATGCTTTGAGTGATGCATGAATTTCCTCTCCGGGATCCAAGCGAATCATCGCATCTCCCCCAGTCATTGCGCTGTCCATGAATCAGTATACGACAGGTTCAGTACCTATCCGTTTCGACCGTTATATTCCTGCATTGGAAGGCTTGAATCAGTAGTTCCGATGGACGTGAGAATCGCCTCTGTTCCATCGGAAATCAACGGGTTGAACGCCGTTTTGCCGTTTGGTTCATACACCGTCGAAGATTCCCTCTAAGTCCTCGGTGAACTTCATGGCGCTCCAGTTCGATGATTTCGGTGCGCGTTGGGAGACCTTCTATGACGAGGTAATGATCGGCCGAATTCAGAGTTTGACAAAGGACTCAACCCACCTTCGAGTACCATTCAATGAAATCCAATCATGGGATCCGGATTTCGGAGCCAGAATACTCAATCAACCAAAATCCCTTATCGAACGAGGTCAACGAAGCCTTCGCGATAAGTGTCGAGAGAATGGGATCAACCTTGAGCCGACTTTACTCCTTGAGCATCTTCCTGTAGATGTTGAGATGGATTTGGGTGAAATCGGGTCGGATGATTTGAATCGACTCCGTGCCGTCAACGTCGTTATCACGAAGCGTTCTGAGATACGTCCACGAATCTATTCCGCTGTATTCTCTTGCGATAGTTGTGGGGCCCATACTGAGGTTCGTCAGGATGATGAACGGGAACTGAAGGAACCACTCGAGTGTGATGGATGCCAACTTCCACCAGGTAACGGCGCCCAGTCCACCCGATTCAGTATTGATTCGGATCGATGCACATGGATTAACAACCAATATCTGGAGATTCAGGAACTTCCAGAGAGGGTCAAGGGTACCGGTCAACCCTCACGGGGCCGTGTTCTCATCGAGGGGATTCAGTGCAACATGTATTTGCCTGGAGAACGGATGACAGCGAATCTAATCCCGTATACTCAGGCCGGATATCATCGTAACAAGAAGACGCCGATGTTCGAGATAGTATACAGCCTACATTCTGCCACACGCGAATCTCAACCGTTCCATGATATTCAACCTACGGACGAGGAGAGAGATGAGATTCAGGAGATTGCTAGACGCGAAGATTTGATGCGTCTAATGCAGGATTCCATTGCTCCTTCGATTATCGATGTGAATTCGAAGTTGACTTTTGTGAAGCGTAGCCTCGTGATGCAACTCTTCGGGGGGGTGTCTCGGCGCAATGCAGATGGAACTCGCAGTAGGGGTGACATACACATTTTATTGATGGGCGATCCTGGTGTTGCAAAGTCACAATTGTTGACCTATATGTCGAAGATTGCACCCCGAGCCCGCTTCGCCTCTGGAGGAAATATCTCTGCAGCAGGTCTTACCGCGGCAGCAATCAAGGATTCATTCGGTGACGGTCGGTTTAGCCTTGAGGCTGGCATCTTGCCTCTTTCAGATCTAGGGATTGCTTGCATTGACGAGATCGACAAGATCAGTGCTAGTGACAAGGGTAGCCTTCACGAAGCGATGGAACAACAGTCCATCTCAGTCAGCAAGGGTGGCATTACAACCCAACTCCGTGCACGTTGTGCAGTTCTCTCGGCTGCGAATCCTAAGAAGGGGACTTTCACAGTCGGTCCTAATCAGAATCTTATGCTTGCATTCGATCAGACAGGCCTTCCAGTCCCACTCGCTACGAGGTTCGATATCATGTGGCTGATGAAGGATGAGGTTAACGAGGACAACGATGCAAAAATCGCTCGCCACATCATGGAAGGGCGACTTTCTGGTGTCCCGGAAAACAGAGTGGAAGAGGATTCTTTTGAAGATCCGATGAAGAAGGATGAGGAGAAATCAATCAAGACAAACGGAGGTCGGGATTACCTCTCTGTTCCCTTTCTTCGGAAGTATGTTGCCTACGCGAAGAGAAATCATTCTCCATTAATTGGTGAGGAAGCAAAGATGTTGATTCTCAATTATTACACCAAAGCGAGGAACACTTACGCTGATAATGAGCAGATGGCTGCAAATTGGGATGATGAAAAGCCAATCCCAATCAGTGCACGTGCGCTTGAATCACTGATTCGACTCGCTGAGGCACATGCCAGGATGCATCTGAGAAATGAAGTCACAGCTGATGATGCACAGATGGCAATCGCAATTTTCTCGCATTGGCGTGAAGAGGAGAAAGTTCCCAGCGAAGTTGCAATGGCAACCGGCTCCAAATTCAACCAGAGGGAGATGGTGGATATCATCAAAGGAACAGTGGGAGAACTCGCCAAGGAAGGCGATGGGATTGCCCATGAAACGGATGTTTACAACCGCGCTATGGCGAGAGGAATGGATGTAGAAGATATTGACCGTATCCTCCAATTATGTCGTCATCAACTCCACATCATTTCACCTCAACCTGGCCAATGGCGACCAAATTGAGAGCGGGGCGCTCATATCCCTCTACCATGTCGCAACCTCATGGTGGGCGAACCAGTCGGCGAAGTATCGTCCTCTGCCAACCTTGATCCAGAGGCTCTCGGCTTCATGTGTGGATTGGAGATTCACCAGCAACTTGCCTCTGGAAAGTTGCATTCGCGGCAGCCCAGTGTCTTGTATGAAGCGAGCATGGAAACCCTTTCTCCAGATTGGAAACGCGTTGAACGCCGTCTCCATGCAACTTCAGGTGAATCCGGTATCGTCGATATCGCAGCTCGTTTTGAACAGCGCAGAAATCGTTCCTTCGTCTATGTCCAGTCACCTAATTCTGGCCTGATTGAGTTGGATGATGCTCCCCCTCAAGGTCTAGATTCAGATGCATTGGATATTGCTCTTACAATTGCAGCCTTACTCGAAATGCACCCTGTCGAAGTCCTACAGACAATGCGCAAACAGGTTGTTGATGGTTCGAACACATCAGGCTTCCAAAGGACGACACTCATTGGTACGACAGGTAAGATTGCCACAGGCCGAGGAGATGTCGGTGTTGGCGTTCTCTTACTGGAGGAGGATTCTGCGCGCAAGTTAGATTCCGAGAGAACACCCACTGGTGAGAAGGTATTCTACATCCTCGACAGACTCGGAGTACCTCTCGTTGAAATCGCAACAGATCCCGATATTATCGATCCGGATCATGCTATGGAAACCGCTCGTGCAATCGGGACACTTCTCCGCTCAACCCGTTCTGTTCGACGTGGTCTTGGTTCGATTCGTCAGGATCTCAATGTATCCATCGCCTGTGGCGATCGAGTCGAAATTAAGGGGACCCAAGATCTGGAATGGATTCCACGAATCGTCCGTTTGGAGATGGCACGCCAACTCCACTTCTATCGTCTTGCGAATGAACTTCGTTCAGAAGCAGGATTACCGCCACTTCCACCAAATCGTGATGATGATGACGCATCAATCGAAGCTTCAGTTCTCGAGAAGGCTACTTCTTGTCTACCGTTTGAACCAGAAGATTTGACAGAAATCTTTGCGGACTCAACATCAAGTATGGTAGAGCAAGGCCTGGCTTCAGGAAACCGGATGCTTGCGGTCCGCCTCCCTGGTTTTGCAGGACGCCTGGGTTCCAAGACTCTGGATGATGACGGAGCACAGATGCCCCGCCTTGGGAGGGAACTTGCTGGTGCTGCAAAACTTGCCGGTGTTGCCGGAATATTCCACAGTGACGAACTCCCTGCCTATGGTATTGAGCAAGAGCACGTGAACCGAGTTCGTGAGAATCTGTCTCTTACAGATGCTGATGCATTTGTCTTGTGTATAGCACCTGAATGGCAATCACACCTTGCACTCGAATCGGTCATAGAACGTGCGCGTGTTGCACATCTCCGAATTCAGCAGGAGGTTCGCAACGTAGTTGTCAAGAGAGGTGCACCTGAGGATGGGACCACATCTCCGATGCGGCCATTACCTGGCTCAGCTAGGATGTATCCTGAGACGGATATCCCAGTCCATGCTATCGAAAAACCACATTGGGAGTATATCCTTGCACATCTGCCTCCAACTTCGGAGGAGCGAATGGGGCTCCTCACGCCACTCGGATTGTCTGCTAATCAAATCGAAGCACTTCTGGGTTCAGAATTGGATGATTGGATACATGATCCATTCAGTAATGGGAAAACGTTCCCCGAGTCGACCACTCCAAAATCATGGGCTTCACTCTTACTCGATCGAACTCGTGATGATATCGCCGAGTTAGCAACAATCGACGTACAAGATGTTCCTTGGCCACTGATTGCCCACGCTCTAGTTGTAAGAGAGGAGGGTTCGCTTACACGGGAAGGCCTAGTTCCGTTGTGTGTAAAGGCTCTCCAACAGGGGGCTTGGCCGGCCGATTCAGATGGCATTCGTGCTTGGTTAACCGTTACAGCGGAGCATGAAGGATTCAAGCCCGCTGATTCATCAACTCTTGAAGCAGTCATTGACGAAGTATTAGCGGAGAAAGCTGATTTCATCGTAGAACGTGGCATGGGTGCGATGGGTCCGTTGATGGGTGTAATTCTCGGAAAACTCGGCAAGGGGGCCGATGGGAAGGCAGTTTCAGCTATTCTCCGAGAGCGTCTTTCCTGAATTGAATGACGTAAATTCGTTGAGTACTACACTAGTTTAAGTGCCACTTCTCCAGAGGATAAATTCCATGACAACTCGAGTAATGCCCCTTGCAATATTATTAATTCTGGCTGGAATGATGATTCCCACAACCATTGCTGAAAGTCCAACAGAATCTACTGTTGATGTCACCATAATTGGCGTTGATGGAACTGAGTACACTACTAGTGTTACAGTTATGGAAAACTACACCGGTTACAACGTGACAATCGATGCAGCATCAGCACTTCAGATTTCAATCAACTCAACATATTACGAGTCGTTTTCCAGTCATAGCATCGATGATCTCTTCGGAGAGATGAGTGATGTTGCTTGGGGTGAAGAAGGCTACTGGTCATGGGGCCTATTTGTGAAGAACGGCTCTAACTGGGAGGCATCCTCAGTTGGTGTTGACTCAATTGCTATCGATGACAACCAATCAATAGCATGGGCGCCCATGGTTGACTACGGTGTATGGTCAGATATTTCATTGAATGATGCCTTGGAGTGCTTGGCTGCTGACTATACAATCAGTCTGGATTCAACTGGATTGGCATTCAATTTGACCTCTCTCTCAATCGCAGTTGGCGATTCCGTTTGCTGGACTTGGACTGATGCATCAATGCCACACAACGTTGCAGAAGTACAGCGAGAAGGCTACACTAGTTACAACGGAGGAGTCCGGTCCGGGGATGCACAGAGCACCTTGGCTTTCACTCATACCTTTGAGGAAAATGCGACTTTCCACTATGTCTGCGAACCACATGCTTCTGTCGGAATGGCGGGCAAAATTATCGTCGGTGATGGCGGAGTTGTCGAGATGGAAAGTGCCGAACCCGTTGAAGAAACCCCTGGCTTCACTACGGTAACCATGGCCATCGCACTTCTTGCAGCAGTTCT